>NZ_LFVW01000016.1:0-33687 GCF_001182915.1 Kitasatospora sp. MY 5-36 | reverse complement strand
GGCGGGCGCTGTCGCCGAAGGTCCTCGACACCGTGGCCCGCAAGGTCGAGCGGCGCACCGCCGGACTGGTCGGCGCCGCGCTCGACGCCGACACCGTGGACTTCGCGACCGACGTCGCCGAGCACGTGCCGATGAACACCATCTGCGACCTGCTGTCCGTCCCGGAGGCGGACCGGCCGGACCTGCTGCACTGGAGCAAGGGCGCGCTGACCGGGGCGGACGAGCTCGACTCGCTCGAGTCCCGCAACGAACTGGTGCTGTACTTCATGGACTTGGCGCAGCAGCGGCGCGAGTCCCCGGGCGAGGACGTGATCAGCACGCTCGCCACCGGCCTGGTCGACGGCGAGCCGCTGAGCCTGGACGACATCGCGCTCAACTGCTACAGCCTGATCATCGGCGGCGACGAGTCCTCCCGGGTCTCCGCCGTCAGCACGGTCAAGGCGCTGGCCGAGAACCCCGCGCAGTGGCGCGCGCTCCGGGACGGCCGGGTGGACCTCGACTCCGCCGTGGAGGAGGCCCTGCGCTGGGCCACCCCGGCGTTCCACTTCGCCCGCACCGCCACCCGCGACCAGCTGATCGGCGGTCAGGAGGTGCGGGCGGGGGACATCGTGTCGCTGTGGAACATCTCGGCCAACAACGACGAGCGGGCGTTCGCCGAGCCGCGCTCCTTCGACCTCTCCCGCTCCCCGAATAAGCACGTCGCGCTGGGCCACGGCGCCCACTTCTGCCTGGGCGCCTTCCTCGGCCGGGTCGAACTGCGGGCGCTGCTGGGCGTGTTGGCCGGGACGGTGCGCGGCGTGGAGGTGACCGGGCCGGCCACCCGGATCCGGTCCGCCTTCCTCAACGGCTACAGCTCCCTGCCGGTGCGGCTGCTCCCGCGCTGAGCATCCCGGGCGGGGCCCGGGAACCGGAAACGAACGGAGAAGAGGGACAACCATGCGGGTGACGGTCGACCGACAGCGCTGTATCGGCTCGGGGATGTGCGTGATCACCGCGGACGAGGTCTTCGCCCAGCGGGACGAGGACGGCACCGTCCGGCTGCTCGGGGCGGAGGTGGCGGACGAACTCGGGGACCGGGTACGGCAGGCCGCCCACCTCTGCCCCTCGCGGGCGATCACCGTCGGCGTCGGGCCGGAGGTGGAGCGGTAGCGCGCGCAGCGAGCCGGGGCGCCCCCCGAGGGAGGCGCCCCACCGGCGTTCCCGGACCCTTCCCGGACCGCCCCCGCTACGCGGTGAAGGCGGCGAAGTCGACCGCGCCGACCCGCTCCGGGTCCAGCAGGATCTGGATCCGGGTGATCCGCCCGCCGCGCACCGAGAAGCCCATGACCGAGGTCGGCGCGCCGTCCCGGGTGACCAGGGCGCCGGGGACGCCGTTGACCAGCACCGGGAAGACCGCCACCCCGCCCTGGCGGAACAGCGAGGCGCGCCCCGCCACCGGCCGGGCGCCGCGGATCGAGGCGGTGGCGGCGGCGAGGGCGGGCCCGCCGTCCGCGCGCAGCTCGACGTCCGGGTCGAGGACGGCCACCAGCCCGTCCAGGTCGCCGTTCCGGGCCGCCGCGAAGAAGGCGTTCACCAGCGTGCGGCGGGTCGCGAAGTCGCCGCCGGAGTCCGCCTCGCGCTCCTCCTGCACCCGGCGGCGCCCCCGGCTGGCGAGCTTGCGGGCCGCCGCCGGGGTCTTCCCGACGACGGCCGCGATCTCGTCGAAGGGCAGGTGGAACATGTCGTGCAGGACGAAGGAGACCCGCTCGGCCGGGGCGAGGGTGTCCAGCACGATCAGCAGGGCGAGGCTGACCGAGTCGCTCAGCAGCGCCTCGTCCTCCGGGCCGTTGGACGGCTCCTGCCCGACGACGACGTCCGGCAGGTGCACCCCGACCGGGTCCTCGGGCCGGGCGGCGCGGGAGCGGAGGATGTTCAGACAGATCCGGCCGATCACCGTGGTGAGCCAGCCGGCGAGGTTCGCCACCTCGTCGGCGTCGCTGCGGCTGAGTCTGATCCAGGTCTCCTGGACGGCGTCCTCGGACTCCGCGTGCGAGCCGAGCATGCGGTACGCCACGGCCCGCATGTGCGGCCGGTGCCGCTCGAACTGCTCTGCCAGCCGATCGTGGTCGGGCACGGTCACATTCCTCGGTCGGGAGGGGTCATCACTACGGGGGCGGCGAGCCGCCCCCGTCGTTCGTGGACCTTACTTGGAGCGCGGGATGATCACACTGGGTATCACACATATCACACGACTCCGGAGGGGCGAGAGGCCATGACCCTCTCCCTCACGGAGTCGCGACGCCGGCGGCTGACCCTGTTCGCGATGTGCATGGCCACGTTCATGACCTCGCTCGACCTGACCATCGTGAACGTGGCCCTCCCGTCGATGCAGAGCGAACTGCACATGGGCGCCGCCGAGCTGGAGTGGGTGATCAGCGCGTACTCGCTGAGCCTGGCCGCGGTCATCCCGGCCAGCGGGGCGCTCGGCGACCGGTACGGCCGCAAGCGGATCTTCCTGACCGGGATGGTCGTCTTCTCGATCGGCGTCGTCGCCTGCGCCGTGGCCTGGAACGCGCTCTCGCTGATCGCCTTCCGGGCGGTGCAGGGCCTGGGCGGGGCCGCGATGCTCGCGCTGGGGCTGTCCATCATCACGGAGACCTACCCGAAGGAGCAGCGGGCCTCGGCGATCGGCGCCTGGGCGGCGATCGGCGGCACCGGCTTCGGCGCGGGCCCGGTCGGCGGGGGCATCCTGCTGACCTTCTTCGGCTGGCAGTCGGTCTTCTGGATCAACCTGCCGTTCGCCGCCCTGGGCATCGCCTGCACCTTCCTGGCGGTGCGGGAGTCGCGCAACCCGCAGGCCCGCCGGCTCGACGTGCCGGGGATCGTGCTCAGCGCGCTCGGGCTGGTCTGCCTCACGCTCGGCTTCGTCGAGTCCGCCGACCACCCGTGGGGCTCGGCCGTGGTGGCGTTCCCGCTGGTGGCCGGGGTGGTCCTGCTGCTGGCCTTCCTCGGGTGGGAGCGACGTGCCCCGCACCCGATGATGCCGCCCGCCCTGCTGCGCGCGCGCAGCTTCGCGAGCGCCTCGGGGATCTACCTGCTGTGCTACGGCGGCATGAGCGGCGCGCTGTTCTGGGTGACGCTGTACTTCCAGGACGTGGCGGGCTGGTCGGTGCTGCGCACCGGGCTGTCGTGGTTGTTCATGAACATCCCGTTCCTCACCATGGCGCAGTTCGGCGGCCGCCTGGACTCGCGGTTCCGCTCGGTGACGGTGGCCGTCTCGGGGATCCTGCTGGCCGCGGTCGGGGTGTTCCTGCTCAGCCGGGCCGGGACCACGCCCTTCGCGGTCAGCGCACTCGGGTACGTGCTGTACGGCGGCGGGTTCGGCACCTTCGTGCCCGCCGTGACCCACGTGGCCATGCGGGACGTGCCCCCGGGGGCCTCCGGCGCCGCCTCGGGCGTGCTGAACGCCTCGCGGCAGATCGGCAGTTCGGTGTGCCTCGCGGTGCTGGGCGCCGTCGGCGTCAACTCGGCGGTCTCCGCCTGGCAGGAGAAGACGGCCGGGCTGGACGGGGCCCAGCGGGCCCAGGTGCTGGAGCGGTCGCGGGAGGTCGGCGGCGGCCGGCTGCACACGGTGGTGGAGGCGCTCGGCGAGCCGTTCCGGCAGCCGGCCGTCGACTCCTTCCTGCACGGCTACCAGCTGTCGATCGGGATCGCCGCCGCGGCCACGGCGGTGGCGGCGGTGCTGGCCTGGGCCGGGTTCCGGCAGCGCGCCGGACAGCTGCCGACGGCCCCGGAGCCGGCCCCGGAGCCGACCACCCCGGAGTCGAGTACTCCGGAGCCGGCCGGACCCCGACCGGCGGGCGGTTCGTCCGCCGACGAGGTGACGGTGGCCGGAAAGGGTCTGCGCCCCCGTCCGTGACCCATGTCACGCGGGTGCGCGGATAGAGCTCGGGCAAGGTAGGAGGTGGTCCGAACCACCGGTACGTCGCGCCCGCTCCCGGATTCCAGGGGGGCGGGCACGGCGCTGCCGAGGGCCGAGTGCCCAGCAGCAAACGTGTGCTTACCAGTCGGTGAACGTGTGCAACCGGGCCTTGCGGAGCCCCGCCCCGGCGGGAGGCCGCGGGCCCGGCCGTGAGCCGCGCCGGGCGTCGATTCCCACTGCCTTCGGGGCGGTTCGTACGAGAAAGCAAGGAAAGCCGAGACTGCCTTTTTCTCTGACGAGGGAGACACCCTTGAGCAAAGGTGTCACGTTAATACGATGGCCCATCGAGGCGGACAAACGGAATCACTGCCGAAAGGCGGGAATTCCCTGCCTGCTCGTCGTGGAGGCCGGCAATGACGCTCCCGTGTGCGTCGACCCCGGGGAGGACTGGATCAGGTCGCCGGCCCCGCGCGGGGACGTCGAGGCGCGCATCCAGGCGCTGTCCCAACGCGTGTACGGGCGCAGGGTCCCGACCGTCGACTCCACCGGGGTGCTCTGCTTCGGCGGCAACTCGGTCGCCATCTCCACCACCCAGGTGGGGATCATGGAGGAACTCGTCGCCCACTACGGCGAGGTGGTGTACCGGGCCGAGCTGGAGCAGCAGGTGGTCCGGGCCACCGGAGCGATCTCCAGGAACGCCCTGGACCTGCAGATCATGCGGCTGCGGAGGCGGATCTCCGAGGTCGGCCTCTGCATCCGGACGGTGTGGGGCCGCGGCTACATCCTGGAGGCGGACGGCCTGTGACCGGCGGCGCCGACCGCGGCTGACACCCCGCGCGGGCGGCACACCGCGAAGCCCGTACGCCGTACAGCCGGCACGCCGCCACCCCGGCGTGCGGCCGGTGCCCTCTGCCCGTACCTCACACGGGCAGAGGGCGTCCCGCCGGGCCGGGCTCAGGCGTCGAGCGAGGCCTGGACGTCCAGGGTGATGTGCGGGTCGGCCTTGTCGATGCTCCAGGTGCCCGCGGTGTACGCGGGGATCTCGGCGACGGCCTCCGTCATCGGAAACTCTCCTTCGAACGGTCGTGAGTCACAAGCCCCGCGGTGCGCGGGTCATCAGTACGACGGACCGTGAACCCGGAAGGTGACCGATGGATCAGCGCCAACTGCTGGCGGAATTCTTCGAGGAGAGCCGAACGGCGCTGCTGGGGCTCGCGTACCGCATCCTCGGCTCCCGGGAGGAGGCCGAGGACGCGGTGCAGGAGACCTGGCTGAGGCTGGACCGCGCCGACACCACGGCGGTGCGCAACCTGCCCGGCTGGATCCGCACCGTCGCCTCCCGGGTCTGCCTGGACGCGCTGCGCAGCCGGTCGGGGGGCCAACAGCGCTGCGGGGGCGAGGAGTTGACGCACACCTGCGGCCCCGGCGCGGAGGCGGACCCGGAACAGGAGGCGCTGGCGGCCGAGTCGGTGGGCCTCGCGCTGCGGGTGGTCCTGCACGCGCTGAGCCCGGCCGAGCGGGTCGCGTTCGTGCTGCACGACGTCTTCGGGGTGCCCTTCGACGAGATCGGCGCGCTCCTCGACCGCAGCCGGACCACCGCCAAGAAGCTGGCCAGCCGGGCCCGGCAGAAGGTGCGGTCCCCGCTGGAGCGGCACCCGGTGGAGCCGGAGCGCCACCGCGAGGCGGTGGCGGCCTTCCGGCTCGCGGCCGCCACCGGGGACACCGGGCTGATCGCCGCCGCCCTGGCGCCCGACGTGGTGCGGGCCGCCCCGGCCCCGACTCCGGCCCCCGCCCGGCCGCCCCGACCAGCGCGGGCGGAGCGCCTCTTTCGCAAATCTTTTTCCGCCGAACGGCCCGGCCGGGGCCCGTGCCAGAGTCGGTGTGCGGCGGCCGAGGACCAGGCCGCGCACCAGGACGTACGCCGTGACCAGGACGTACACCGTGACCGAGGACAGCGCGACCGTCGGCTCCCGACGGGACGCCAGGAGGTTCCTCCCCATGCCCCCCACGCCCATGACGGGGGCCGGCGGCCGCACGACGGCCGGACCGGTCTCCGCGACCGCGTTCAGAACCCTGATGGCGGGCTTCCCCGCCGGCGTCGCCGTCATCACCGCCGCAGACGAGGCCGGCCGACCGTACGGCACGACCTGCACGGCGATCTCCAGCGTGTCGGCCGACCCGCCCACCCTGCTGGTGTGCATGCAGCGCTCCAGCCGTACCCTCGCCGTCCTCGAACGGAGCGGCGGCTTCGCGGTGAACCTGCTCGACGACCGGGCCCGCGCCGTCGCCGAACTCTTCGCCGCCCGGGGGCCCGACCGCTTCGAGCGCGTCGGGTGGACCGCCCGCCCGGACTGGGCCGGCCCGCACCTCGACCGGGCCGCGCACTCCGTCGCCGACTGCCGGATCACCGGCTCGGTGACCGTCGCCGACCACGTGGTGCTCTTCGGCGAGGTCTACCGGGCCGCCGCGGCGGACGACGGACGGCCGCGGCCGCTGGTCCACGGACTGCGCGCGTACTGGTCCCTCGGCGGCCGCGGCGCCCTGCCCGACGCACCACCGGACCCGACCACGGAGGCCCAGAGATGACGACCTACGGAATATCCCTGCTGCCCGACACCCCGCCGCTGGTGCGCAGCGCCGAGGAGTACTACGGCAACCTGCTGGCGGTGTCCGAACTGGCCGACGACCTCGGCCTCGAGTACGTCAAGATGACCGAGCACTACCTGCACGCCTACGGCGGCTACTGCCCCGACCCGCTCGCCTTCCTCTCCGCCGTCGCCGCGCGCACCAGCCGGGTGCGGCTGATGACCGGCGGCATCCAGGCCTCCTTCCACCACCCGATCCAGCTCGCGGCCCGCACCGCGCAGCTCGACGCGCTCAGCGGCGGCCGGCTGGACGTCGGCTTCGCCCGCGCCTTCCTGCCGTACGAGTTCGACGCCTTCGGCATCGACCTGGACAGCAGCAAGGACCGGTTCCGGGCGGTGGTGGACGCGGTGGTGCGGCTGTGGACCGAGTCCCGGGTGAGCGAGGACACCCCCTTCTTCCGCTACCGGGACGCCGACTCCCTCCCGCTGCCCACCCAGGACCCCCACCCCCCGGTGTGGGCCGCCGCGCTGATCACCCGCTCCAGCTTCGAGTGGATCGGCGACTCCGGCTACAACCTGCTGATCGCCTCCGCCCCCAGCCGCGAACAGGTCGGCCAGGTACGGGAGATGATCGACCTGTACCGGCAGCGCTTCGCCGCGGCGCCGAAGAACGCCGGCCGCCGGCCCCAGGTCGCGATCAGCGTCGCGCTGTACCTGGCCGACTCCGACGAGGAGGCCGTGGCGGAGGGCAATGCCGCGCTGCGCCGGCACTGGGACACCTTCGGCGCGGCCGCGGAGTCCTGGCGCGAGCGCAGCTCGACCTCCTACCAGGGCTACCGCGAGGCCATGGTGGACAAGCACCAGGCCGGCCCCAGTGAGGCGGCGGGCCTGGCGGTGATCGGCTCCCCGCGCAGCGCGGTCGAGCAACTGCGGCGCATCGAGGCAGAGTTGGGGACGGACGTGGTGCTGTTCCAGCTCGACTACGGCCAGCAGTCGCTGGAGAGCATGTCGCGCAGCCTGAAGCTGTTCGCCACCGAGGTCCGCCCGCGGCTGGGCGAGGCGCCGTGACCGCGCCCGTCCGTACGGTGGCCGCACCCGCGGCCGCGCGAGCCCGTACGGTCGCCGAACTGTTCGAGGAGCAGGCGGCGCTCCGCCCCGGGGCGACGGCCGTGCTGTACCGGGACACCGCGCTCGACTACGGCCGGCTCAACGCCCGGGCCAACCGGCTGGCCCGGCTGCTGATCGACCGCGGCGTCGGCCCGGACCACCTGGTGGCGCTGGCCGTGCCGCGCTCGCCCGAGCTGGTGGTGGCCCAGCTGGCCGTGCTCAAGGCGGGCGGCGCCTACCTGCCGCTCGACCCCCGCTACCCCGCGTCCCGCAAGGCCTTCATGGTGCGGGACGCGGCGCCGCGGCTGCTGCTGCGCACCGCGGCCGCCCGGCCCGAGGGCGTGGAACTGGACGAGGTCGTGCTCGACTCCGCGGAGTGCGCGGCGGCCTGCGCCCGGTACGGCGACGGGAACGTCCGGCAGGACGAGCGCCTGGCTCCGCTGTCGCCGCACCACCTGCTGTACGTGATCTACACCTCCGGCTCCACCGGCACCCCGAAGGGCGTCGCCGTCCCCCAGGAGGGCGTCGCCGACCTGGTCGCCACCCAGGCCGAGCACCTGCGCCCGGCCCCCGGCGAGCGGGTGCTCTCCTGGGCCTCGGTCAGCTTCGACGCCGGGTTCTGGGACCTCTCGCTGGCCCTGCTGCACGGCGCCGCCCTGGTGGTCGCCGACGACGAGGACCTGCTGCCGGGCGACGCCCTGCACGGGACGCTGGCCAGGCACGCGATCGACCACGCCACCCTGCCGCCCGCCGCACTGAGTGTGACGGACAGTCGGAACGTGCTCCGGGGCGGCACGGTGACCTCCACCGGCGACGCCTGCACCCCCGCGCTGCTGGGCGCCTGGGCGCCGGGGCGCCGGATGTTCAACGGCTACGGCCCCACCGAGGTGACCGTCGGCTGCACCCTCGCCGGGCCGATCGACGCGGCGGACGGGGTCGACATCGGCGTCCCCTGGACCGGGGCGCGGGTGTACGTGCTGGACGAGCGGCTGCGGCCGGTGGCCGACGGCGCGGAGGGCGAGCTCTACCTGGGCGGCTCCGGGCTGGCCCGCGGCTACGTCGGCCGCCCCGGGCTGACCGCGACCCGCTTCCTGCCCGACCCGTTCGGGCCCCCCGGCGCCCGGATGTACCGCTCGGGCGACCGCGGCCGGCGCGCCGCCGACGGCCGGTTCCACTTCGCCGGCCGGGCCGACGGACAGGTCAAACTACGGGGCTTCCGGGTCGAGTTGGGCGAGATCGAGGACCGGCTCACCCGGCAGCCCGACGTGGACCTGGCCGCGGTGCTGGTACGGGGCGGACAGGCCGACGCGCGCCTGGTCGGCTACGTCACCCCGAGCCCCGGCGCCGCCCTCGACCCCGCGGCGCTGCGCGCCCGACTGGCCGACGTGCTGCCGGAGTTCATGGTGCCGGCCCGGATCGAGGTGCTCGACGCCTTCCCCACCACCCCGAACGGGAAGATCGACCGCGCCGCCCTGGACCGTACCGCCCTCGACCGCGCCACCCCGGACCGTCCTGCCTCGGACAGTGCGACCGGATCCGACGGCGGCGCGGAGCCCGGTTCCCGGGAGGAGCGGCTGTACCGCACGATCGCCCGGCTGCTCGACCTGCCGCGGGTCGAGCCGGAGGCCAACTTCTTCGACCTGGGCGGGAATTCACTGCTGGCGGGGCGGCTGATCGGCGCGCTGCGCGAGGAACTCGGGGTGCGCGTGCCGATCCGCTCGGTCCTCGCGGCACAGGACCTGCGGGAGATCGCCCGGGCCCTGCACGGGTGACAGACCACGAAGGGCCGCCCGGCGGGACCCCGCGCGGCGCGGCGAGGAAGGGAGATTCCCAATGATGTTGTCAAGCCAGGGCGGTGACGCCTCGTGACTGCCTTACTGCGCTGGGGCGGCGTTCTTGGGCGCAACTGCATCGAAGGTGCGGCTGTCGCGTATGAGGGCCCAGAGCACGTTGAGACGGCGCCTGGCGAGGGCCAGGACGGCCTGCTTGTGGGACTTGCCCTCGTCGCGCTTGCGCCGGTAGAACGCCTTCGAGACGGGGCAGTGGACAGCGGCGACCTGGGCGGAGAGGTAGAACATCCTCAGGAGTCTTCGGCTGTAGCGGCGGGGCCGGCGGAGGTTGCCGCTGACCTTGCCGGAGTCGCGGGGCACGGGGGCGAGGCCGGCGACCCCGGCGAGGCGGTCGGGACTGCCGAAGGCGGCCATGTCGCCGCCGGTGGCGGCGATGAACTCGGCGCCGAGCATGTCGCCGATGCCGGGCATGCTGGTGATCACCTCGGCGTGGGGGTGCTCGCGAAACCGGCCCTCGAGCAGGGCTTCGAGCTCGGCGATCTCCTGGTCCAGGGACATCACCTCCCTGGCCAGGGTGTGGACCATCCTGGCGGCGGTCTTCTCCCCGGGAACGGCGGTGAACTGGGCCTCGGCGGCCGTGACCGCGGCTTCGGCCGTGCTCTTCGCCGTGGGTGCGGTGCGCACGCCATGACTCTTCAGCCAGGCCGCCAGTCGTGCCCGACCGATGCGCCGGAGTGCGGCCGGCGTCCGGTAGCCCGTCAGCAGCACGAGGGCGCTCTTGGAGACGCTGTAGTCGAAGGCCCGTTCCAGGGCCGGGAAGTACTCCAGCATCTGGGCGCGCAGCCGGTTGATGGCACGGGTGCGGTCGGCGGACAGGTCCATGCGGCGGGCGGTGAGTATCTTCAGATCGACTGCGATCTCGCCGGCCTGGTCCAGCGGTTGCAGGTCGCGGCGCATGCGGGCGGTGTCGGCGATGACGAAGGCGTCCTTGGCGTCCGTCTTCCCGTTGCCCCGGTAGGCGGCCGAGGCGTGGTGCACGGTTCGGCCGGGGATGTAGAGCAGCTTCTGCGAGTGGTTGACCAGGAGCGCGATCCACAGCGCGGCGCCGCCCGCGTTCAGGTCCACCGCCCACGTCACCGGGTTGCCGTCGGCCAGCTCCAGGACGTCGCTGAGCAGTTCCAGCAGTTCGGCCTCGTTGTTCGGCACCCGGCGGGAGAGCACCGTCTTCCCGTCCGTGTCGATCGCCGTGCAGTGGTGCTCGGCCTTGCCCGCATCCGTCCCGGCCCACAGTTCGGGCATCCAATCCTCCTCGCTCGACGTGCCTGTTCACAGTCCCAGCAGACGACCTCGCCGACATGTCCATACGAGCGATCTTGTTCCGCGCATCCCAATCAGCGGCCGAGTCGTCGCGGGATGCCGGGCGGCCAATCTCCCTCAGCCACGGACGCGGCAATGACATGACAGCCACACCCGGCATCCCTGGGTGCCCTGATCTTACGAATGACCAGAACGATCCCACGAAGAAAGGTATGGAGAATCATGAGTGCGCGCCTCGCCCGTCCTCGCCGCAACCGCGTCCTCGCCGGTGTCTGCGCCGGGATCGCCGAACGCTTCGGCCTGACCCCGTGGACCGTCCGCGTGATCTTCCTGCTCTCCTGCCTGCTGCCCGGCCCCCAGTTCCTGCTCTACCTGGCCCTCTGGGTGCTGCTCCCCCAGGAGCCGTAAGCCCGGCGGCCCGGGGGCGACCGGGCCTCACCGCACGGCGACGGGCCGCCCGCCCCGGGGTCTCCGGGGTGGGCGGCCCGTCGCCGTGCCGTGGGCCGTGGCTCAGCCGGTCAGGCCGGGGATGGCCGGGAGGGTGCTGGTCAGCCCGCCGATCGGGGTCTTGTCCAGACCGGGGATGGTCGGGAGCGCGGCGCGCTGCTGGGCGGCGCGCTGCTCGGTGACGCCGGCCAGCGGGGTGTCCCCGGCGGGGACGGCCTTGCCGACGCTCGGGGCGAGGGTGCCCAGCGTCTCGGTCACCTTGCCGGCGGCGGGCAGCTTGGCGGCGGTGTCGGTGACCGCACCGGTCACCGCCGGGTTCGTCAACGCGCCGGTGGGCAGCCCGAGGCCGCCGGCCGCCTGGCCGTCGGCCGCGGAGGCGGCACCGGCGCCGACCGCCACGATGGCGATGCCGAGCGCCGCGGTACCGGCGGCCTTGAGAGCCTGCTTCATGGTTGGTCCCCTTTGGGTCCTCGTCGGTCGCCGACTTCGCGCACGGGACCGGCGGACGGGCGACCGCCGCCGCGACGTTTCGGCATGACTGGCACACCGTAGTGAGCAGGTCACGCGGGAGCCAAAGGGCGTTCACTCACCCGAGTGAGTAGTCGGATGAACACCAACCCCCTTGCAGGAGCCTGGAGTTCATCCGACCGGCGCGCGCCGGGGCGCCGCGCCCCGGAGGCTCAGTTGCCGCCGGTGCCCGCGCTGAACAGCCACTCCGCCTTCAGCTCGGCGTAGCCCGGCTTGATCACGTCGCTGATCATCGCCAGCCGCTCGTCGAAGGGCAGGAACGCGGACTTCATCGCGTTCACCGTGAACCACTCCAGGTCGCCCAGGGTGTAGCCGAAGGCGTCCACCACGTGGCCGAACTCCCGGCTCATGCTGGTGCCGCTCATCAGCCGGTTGTCGGTGTTCACGGTGACCCGGAACTTCAGCCGGCTGAGCAGCCCGATCGGGTGCTCGGCGTACGAGGCGGCGGCGCCGGTCTGGATGTTGGAGGTCGGGCACATCTCCAGCGGGATGCGCTTGTCGCGCACGTACGCGGCCAGCCGGCCGAGCTCGACCGTGCCGTCCTCGCCCACCGTGATGTCGTCGACGATCCGCACGCCGTGGCCGAGCCGGTCGGCGCCGCAGCACTGCAGGGCCTCCCAGATCGACGGCAGGCCGAAGGCCTCGCCCGCGTGGATGGTGAAGTGGTTGTTCTCGCCCTTGAGGTAGTCGAAGGCGGCCTGGTGGCGGGTGGGCGGGTAGCCGGCCTCGGCACCGGCGATGTCGAAGCCGACGACGCCCGAGTCCCGGTGGCGGTTGGCCAGTTCGGCGATCTCCTGCGAGCGGGCGGCGTGCCGCATCGCGGTGATCAGGGTGCCGACGCGGATCCGGTGGCCGGCCGCGCGGGCGTTGGCCTCGCCGAGGCGGAAGCCCTCCTGGACGGCCTCGACGACCTCGTCCAGGCTCAGTCCGGCCTCCAGGTGCTGCTCGGGGGCGTAGCGGACCTCGGCGTACACGACGCCGTCGGCGGCCAGGTCCTCGGCGCAGTCCGCGGCGACCTTGATCAGCGCCTCACGGGTCTGCATCACGGCGCAGGTGTGCGCGAAGGTCTCCAGGTAGCGGACCAGCGAGCCGGAGTCGGCGGCCTCGCGGAACCACTCGCCGAGCTCCTTGGGGTCGGTGGTGGGCAGGCCCTGGTAGCCGCAGGCGGCGGCCAGCTCGACCACGGTCTCCGGGCGCAGCCCGCCGTCCAGGTGGTCGTGCAGGAGGACCTTCGGCGCGCGGCGGATCTGGTCGGGAGTGGGGATGCGCGGGCCGGTGCCCGCGGTGGTGACGGGGATCTGCTGTTCCATTGCGGAAATATAGCCCCTACGCGCGTAGACCGACCACCGCGAACACCGCCGGATGGTCCAAACTCCACCCGGAATTCCACCGACCGGTCCATACGATCCACCAAAGCGTCAACCCGCCGCCGCGACGGGCCCGGTCGCGCCGCACGACGGCGTTCTCAGTCGTGCTGCAACAGCCGCCCGCGCCGGGACAGCACGAAGTCCCGGAACGCCCGCGCCGGCGGGGCCAACGGCCGCCCCGCCGCCCAGGCCAACCCGATCGCCCGCCGGGTCCGCGGCGCCGTCACCTCCAGCTCCACCACCCCCGGCCGCGGCACCAGGGCCGGCGGCAGCAGCGCCACCCCCAGCCCGGCCGCCACCAGCCCGCGCAGCGTCTCCGCCTCCTCCCCCTCGAACGCCAGCCGGGGGACGAACCCGGCCTCCGCGCAGAAGCCGTCCGTGATCGCGCGCAGCCCGTACCCCTGCTCCAGCCCGACGAACGGCTCCTCGGCCACCTCCGCCAGCCGGATCCGCCTCCGCCCGGCCAGCCGGTGGTCCGCCGGGACGACCAGGTGCAGCCGCTGCTCGTCCAGCGGCCGGGCGGCGAACGCCGGGTCCTCCGGCAGCGGCGCGACCAGGCAGAGGTCCAACTCCCCGGCCCGCAGCCGCTCCAGCATCGCCGCGCCGTAGTCCTGCACCAGCTGGAACCGCACCCGCGGGTGCTCCGCTCGGAAGCCGCGCAGCAGCGCCGGCACCGCGTCCGGGCCCATCGTGTGCAGGAACCCGAAGGCCACCAGGCCCACCGCCGGATCCGCCTCCGCCCGGGCCGCCTCCGCACCCCGCTCCAGCTCGGCCAGCGCCCGCTCCACCGAGGCCAGCAGCAGCCGGCCCGCCCTGGTCAGCCGGACCGTACGGCCCTGGCGGGCCAGCAGGTCCACCCCCAGCTCCTCCTCCAGCCCGGCCACCGCGCGCGACAGCGTCGGCTGCGGCACCCCGAGCAGCGCGGCCGCCTGGGTCACGTGCTCCAGCCGGGCCACCGCCGCGAACCGGGCCAGCCGGGGCGCCAGCAGCACGGCCGGCTCCTCCGGCCCCAACTCGGCCACCCGGTACCGCTGTTCCCCGCCGTCCACCGATTCCGGACCGGACATCCCCGCACCACCTCGACTCATACGCCAGTGCATCGATCATCCACACTTCATGCATTGGACGCATCAACGCCGACAGGCCTACGGTCGACGACATGCAGCCCGCCGATACCGGGGCATCCGTGACCACCCCGGATGCCCCCGCCACCGCCACCCTCACCGCCGACGACCGCCACCGCCCCGGCCAGCGCGCCTTCCGCCGCGCCAACCTCGCCCTGTTCGCCGCCGGGGTCGCGACCTTCGTCCTGCTCTACTCCACCCAGGGCCTGCTGCCGATCCTCTCGGCCGACCTCGACCTCACCCCCGGCCAGGCCAGCTGGACGGCCTCCGCCGCCACCCTCGGCCTCGCCCTCGGGCTGCTCCCGGCCAGCGCGCTCTCCGACCGGTACGGCCGCACCGCGGTGATGACGGCCTCCACCCTCGCCGCCTCCGCGTTCGCCCTCGCCCTGCCCTTCGCGCCCGACCTCACCACCCTCGTCGTCCTGCGCGTCCTCCAGGGCGCCGTCCTCGCCGGGCTCCCCGCCACCGCCATGGCCTACCTCGCCGAGGAGGTCCACCCCAGCGCCCTGCCCTCCGCGATGGGCCTGTACGTGGCCGGCAACAGCATCGGCGGCATGGGCGGCCGACTGCTCTCCGGCTGGACCGCCGCCGGACTCGGCTGGCGCTGGGGCCTCGCCGCCTCCGCCGTCCTCGCCCTGCTCGCCACCCTCGCCTTCCGGCTGCTGATCCCCGCCGCCCGGCACTTCACCCCGGCCCCGGTGGACGCCCGCGCGCTCACCCGCACCGTCGGACGGCACCTGCGCAACCCGCTGCTGCTACGGCTGTACCTGCTCGGCATGCTGTTCATGGCGGTGTTCGGCGCGGTCTACAACACCGTCGGCTACCGGCTGATCGCCGCACCCTTCCACCTGCCGGAGTCGATCGCCGCCTCGATCTTCGTGGTCTACCTGGTCGGCACCGGCACCTCCGCCGCGGCCGGCCGGCTCGCCGGCCGCCTCGGCCGGCGCGGCGCCCTCTACGTCTCCATCGGCGTGACCGCGGCCGGCCTGCTGCTCTCCCTCGCCGAATCCCTCACCTGCGCCCTGCTCGGCCTGGTCCTGATCACCGCCGGCTTCTTCGCCGGCCACGCCACCGCCTCCTCCTCCGTCGGCCGCACCGCCACCGAGGGCCGCGCCCAGGCCTCCGCCCTCTACCTGATCGCCTACTACCTCGGCAACAGCCTCGGCGGCACCCTCGGCGCCGACGCCTACCACGCCACCGGCTGGCCCGGCGCCGCCACCGTCGGCCTCACCGCCATGGCCCTCGCCGCCGCCGTCACCCTCTACGCCACCCGCCAGGCCCACACCACCGCCCGGCGAACGGTCGCGGACGCTTGACGGCGGCCGCCGATACACTCCGGAATATGAGCATCGATCCTGCTGTGTACGCCCGGTTGCTCGAGATCGCGGATCAGCTGCCGAAGGTGCCGGGGATAGGGAAGATCGAGATCGCCGACGGCCAGATCGTCATGATGATGTCGCCCGTGAAGCGCCACGAGCTCGCCGTGCTGCGCCTCTCCCGGCAGCTCAACGCCCAGTTGCCGACGACCCACCCGGGTCACATCGCCTACCACGGCGCGGACCTCCAGGACGCGGGGCTCGGCCGACTGCGCAACCCGGACCTGATGGTGTTCCCCGAGGCGACCCTGGAGGGCGAGCAGCGGGCGGTCCTCCCGCACGAGGTTCTGCTCGTCGTGGAGATCGTCTCCAAGTCCAACCCGGAGAACGACTACCACGACAAGGTGCGCGACTACTCGGCCATGGGGATCCCGTTCTACCTGCTCGTCGATCCCCGCACGGGCACGGGCGTCGTGCACTCGGAACCCGGCTACGAGTCCCGGGAGAAGTTCGCCTTCGGCGACACGATCGCCGTCGGCCCCTGGACGCTCGACACCGGCAGTCTGCTCACGTACGCCTGACGCACAGGAGCCCGCACCCGGGTGGCGGGTGCGGGCTCCTCGTCACCCGGCTCGCAGACCTTCCGGGCCCACAGCGCCCGGGTGACCTCGGCAGTCCCCCGCATACGCCTCTTGAAGCGGTCGACTCCCGTGTGCGGCAGCGTAGAGCACGCTGCCGCACACGCGGTGGCCGTATGACTACGCGATGCGGTCGAGGACGATCGGGTTCGGGGTGAAGGCGGTGCCCGCCGGGGCGACCTCGATGCCGCCGGCCAGGGCCTCGACGGCGTAGTCGAAGCGCTCGGGGGTGTCGGTGTGCAGGGTCAGCAGGGGCTGGCCGGCCACCACGGTGTCGCCGGGCTTGGCGTGCATCTCGATGCCGGCGCCGGCCTGCACCGGGTCCTCCTTGCGGGCGCGGCCGGCGCCCAGGCGCCAGGCGCTGACGCCGATCGCGTAGGCGTCCAGCGTGGTGAGCACGCCGGAGGCGGGGGCCGGGATGACGTGCTGCTCGCGGGCGACCGGGAGTGGGGCGTCGACGTCGCCGCCCTGGGCGGCGATCATGCGGCGCCAGTGGTCCATCGCGGTGCCGTCGCGCAGCGCGTCCGCCGGGTCCTTGCCGTGGACGCCGGCCGCGGCGAGCATCTCGCGGGCGAGCGCGAGGGTGAGCTCGACGACGTCGGCCGGGCCGCCGCCCGCGAGCACCTCGACGGACTCGCGGACCTCCAGCGCGTTGCCCGCGGTGAGGCCGAGCGGGGTGGACATGTCGGTGAGCAGGGCGACGGTGTTGACCCCGGCGGTGGTGCCCAGGCCGACCATGGTGCGGGCGAGTTCGCGGGCGTCGTCCAGGTTCTTCATGAACGCCCCGGAGCCGACCTTGACGTCCAGGACGAGCGCGCCGGTGCCCTCGGCGATCTTCTTCGACATGATCGAGGAGGCGATCAGCGGGATGGCCTCGACGGTGCCGGTGACGTCGCGCAGCGCGTACAGCTTCTTGTCGGCGGGCGCGAGGCCGTCGCCGGCCGCGCAGATCACCGCGCCGACGGAGCCCAGCACGTCCATCATCTCCTCATTGGAGAGCAGGGCGCGCCAGCCGGGGATGGACTCCAGCTTGTCCAGGGTGCCGCCGGTGTGGCCGAGGCCGCGGCCGGAGAGCTGCGGGACGGCGGCGCCGCAGGCGGCGACCAGCGGGGCGAGCGGCAGGGTGATCTTGTCGCCGACGCCGCCGGTGGAGTGCTTGTCGCTGGTGGGCAGCGGCAGCGAGGAGAAGTCCATCCGGACGCCGGAGCGGATCATGGCGTCGGTCCAGCGGCTGATCTCGTGCGGCTTCATGCCGTTCAGCAGGATCGCCATCGCCAGTGCGGACATCTGCTCGTCGGCGACCTCGCCGCGGGTGTAGGCGTCGATGACCCAGTCGATCTGAGCGTCGCTCAGTTCTCCGCGATCGCGCTTGGTCCTGATGACGGAGATGGCGTCCATGCGTGCTCCAAGAGGGGTTTCAAAAGCGAAGAGCGTCGCGAGATGACCGGGTTCCGGCCCACTCGCGACACTCTACGCGCGTAACAGAAAGGGAGGCTAGAGCCGTTCCGGCCCGAACGCGTCGGGCAGGACCTCGCTCATCGGCTTGATGCCCGAGGCCAGTTCGATCAGCAGCCCCGGCCCGCCGTGCTCGTAGAGCAGCTGGCGGCAGCGCCCGCACGGCATCAGCAGTTCGCCGGCGCCGTCCACACAGGTGAAGGCGACCAGCCGGCCGCCGCCGGAGGAGTGCAGCGCGGACACCAGCCCGCACTCGGCGCACAGCCCCAGCCCGTACGAGGCGTTCTCGACGTTGCAGCCCGTGACCACCCGGCCGTCGTCCACCAGCGCGGCCGCGCCGACCGGGAACCTGCTGTACGGCGCGTACGCGCGGCCCATGGCCTCGCGCGCCGCCGAACGCAGCAGCTCCCAGTCGATCGCGGGCGGCGCCGCGGGCCCGTCGGCGGTCACTTGCCCTGGCCCTTGCGGTAGATCTGGCCGTCCGCCTTCGGCATCCGCAGCCGTTGCGCGGCCAGCGAGAGCACCACCAGGGTGATCAGGTACGGCGTGGCGACGATCAGCGGGCGCTGCACCTCGTCGGTGAACGAGTACCAGGCGATCAGACCGGCCGCCACCACGAAGGAGGCCACCGTCGCGGTGTACTTGCGGCGGTACAGGTGCCAGAGCGCGAGCAGCACCATCGCGATGCCCACGATCAGGATCATCACGTGCACCGACTCCGGGTCGCGCAGCTGGAGGCTGTCGGTGAAGCCGAACAGGCCGGCGCCCATGGCGAGGCCGCCCGGCATCCAGTTGCCGAAGATCATCGCGGCGAGGCCGATGAAGCCGCGGCCGAGGGTCTGGCCGTCCTTGTAGAAGTGCGCCGCGACCAGCGAGAGGTACGCCCCGCCGAGGCCCGCGAAGGCACCGGAGGCGATGACCGCGAGGTACTTGTACTTGTAGACGTTGACGCCCAGCGACTCGGCGGCGGTCGGGTTCTCGCCGCAGGAGCGCAGCCGCAGGCCGAACACCGTGCGCCAGAGCGCGAAGTAGCTGACCACGATCAGCGCGCCGGCCACCAGCACGACCACCGAGATGTTGGTGACCAGGCCGCCGAGCACGCCCGCGACGTCCGAGACCAGGAACCAGTGGTGGTTCTCGATGCTCTTCAGCCCGGAGGACAGGCCCGGGACGGTGATGTACGGCAGCGGGTCCGCCGGCGGGGACTGGTTCTGGCCGGCACCGGCCGAGACGTAGTCCTTGTAGTAGATCCGGTTGACGTACGCGCAGATGCCGGGGATCAGCAGGTTGATGCCGACGCCGGAGACGATGTGGTCGACGCCGAAGGTGACGGTGACGACCGCGTGCAGCAGGCCGCCGAGCGCCCCGCCCAGCATGCCGGCCAGCAGGCCGACCCACGGGTTGACCAGGTAGCCCGCCCAGGCACCGCAGAAGGTGCCGGCGACCATCATGCCTTCGAGACCGATGTTGACCACGCCGGCCCGCTCGGACCAGAGACCGCCCAGACCGGCCATGCCGATCGGCACGGCCGCGCCGAGCGCGGCGGTGATCTGCCCGGAGGAGGTCAGCGAGTGGTTGCCGGTGGCCATGCCCACGGCGGAGAACAGCACCAGGGCGCCCGCGATCAGCAGCAGGACGACCGGCCAGGACAGCTTGCGCTTCTTCGCGGGTCCGCCCGACGGCTCTCCGAGCGGAAAAACGATCCGCTTCCAGTAATCGACCGTGAAGTTCTGGCTCATGCCGCAACCTCCTTGTTGCTGGTCGCGGCGGCCTGGGCGGCGAGCTGGGCGCCGACCTTCTGCTGCTGGCGCTTCAGGCCGTAGCGGCGCACCAGCTCGTACGCGACGACGACGCAGATGACGATGGTGCCCTTCATGACGTCGACGATCTCGAAGGGGAAGCCGCCCTGGAGCGGCAGCACCGAGCCGGTGACGTCCAGGAAGGCGAACAGCAGCGCCGCGAAGGCGATGCCGATCGGGCTGTTCCGGCCGAGCAGGGCGATCGAGATGCCCAGGAAGCCCAGGCCGGGCTGGAAGCTCTGGCCGAAGTAGTGCGAGTTCTGCAGGAGCTCCGGCAGGCCGATCAGACCGGCGATGGCGCCGGAGACGACCATCGAGATGACCACCATGCGCTTGACGTTCACGCCGGAGGCGGTCGCGGCGGACTCCGAGCGGCCGGTGGCGCGCAGGTCGAAGCCGAAGCGGGTGCGGGTCAGCACGAACTGGAAGACCACGCCGACCAGGGCGGCGACGAAGATGAAGCCCCAGAGCGTCCCGCCGGCCGTCTCCATCGCGAAGAAGTGGCTGGACTGCGAGATCGGCTCGGTCTGGATCGAGTTGGGGGTGCCGCTGGTCTTCGGCGCGAAGATGCCGGGGACGAGCAGCAGACCGATGATCGCGGTCGCGATCGAGTTCAGCATGATGGTCGAGATGACCTCGCTGACGCCGCGGTAGACCTTCAGCAGACCGGCGACGCTCGCGTACAGGCCGCCGACCAGCATGGCGGTGACCAGCAGCAGCGGGATCTGGATGAAGGCCGGCAGGTCCACCTTGGCGCCGACGAAGGCCGCGAACAGCGCCGCGACCTTGTACTGGCCCTCGACGCCGATGTTGAACAGGTTCATCCGGAACCCGAACGCGGCGGCCGCGGCGGCCAGGTAGTAGGTGGTGGACCGGTTGAGGATGCCCACCTGGCCGTCCGACTTGCTGGCGTACGTGAGCATCACGTTCCAGGCGTCGAACGGGTTCTTGCCCGAGGTCGCCAGCAGGACGGAACAGATCGCCACGGAGAGCAGGACCGCGAGCACCGGCGCCGCCAGCGCGAGCACGATCCGCTCACCGCTGAACCGCTGGGCCAGGCCGGGCTTCGCGGCTGCGGGATTGGGACTGGTCATGGGTTACTCCCCCGCCTGCGGGTCGTCGGCGGTGGCGGTGGGCTGGTGCCCGGCCTCGGCCCCGGTGCCCTCGGCCGCGACGGCCTGCGCCTCGGCGACGGCCTCCGGCTCGGACTCCAGGTGGCCGCTGGCGGCACCGGTCATCGCGGTACCGAGGTCCTCGGCGGTGACGGTGGCCGGGTCGGCGTCGGCGACCAGGCGGCCGCGGTAGATGACCCGGATGGTGTCGGACAGGCCGATCAGCTCGTCCAGGTCCGCGGAGATCAGCAGGACGGCCAGGCCGGCCCGCTGGGCGACCCGGATGTGCTCCCAGATCTGCGCCTGCGCGCCGACGTCCACGCCACGGGTGGGGTGGGCGGCGATCAGGAGCTTGGGCTGGTGGCTCATCTCGCGGCCGATGATCAGCTTCTGCTGGTTGCCGCCGGAGAGCGAGGCCGCGGTGACCTCGATGCCGGGGGTGCGGACGTCGTACTCCTCGACGATCCGCCAGGTGTCCGTCCGGGCGGCGGCCGGGTCCAGCAGCAGGCCCTTGGAGTTGGGCGCCTCGGTGACGTGGCCGAGGATGCGGTTCTCCCAGAGCGGGGCCTCCAGCAGCAGGCCGTGCTTGTGGCGGTCCTCGGGGATGTAGCCGATGCCGGCCTCGCGGCGGGCCCGGGTCAGGGTGCCGGAGAGGTCCTTGCCGTCCAGGGTGACGGTGCCGGCGTTCAGCGGCAGCATGCCCATGACGGCCTCGACCAGCTCGGCCTGGCCGTTGCCCTCGACACCGGCGATGCCGAGGATCTCGCCCTTGCGGATGCGCAGCGAGATGTCGTCCAGGACGACGCGCTCGATGCCCTCGGCGTCGGTCTTGGCGATCCGCAGGCCCTCGACGTCGAGCATCACGGTGTCGGTGACGGTCGACTCGCGGCTCTCCGGGGAGGGCAGTTCGGCGCCGACCATCAGCTCGGCGAGCTGGCGGGCGGTGACGGCCTTCGGGTCGGCGTCGCCGACCGTCGTGCCGCGCCGGATGACGCTGATCGCGTCGGCCACCGCGAGCACCTCGTGCAGCTTGTGCGAGATGAAGATGACGGTGACGCCCTCGGACTTGAGGTCCCGCAGGTTGTCGAACAGCGCGTCGACCTCCTGCGGGACGAGCACGGCCGTGGGCTCGTCCAGGATCAGGATCTTGGCGCCGCGGTACAGCACCTTGAGGATCTCGACGCGCTGGCGGTCGGCGACGCCGAGGTCCTCGACCAGGGCGTCCGGGCGCACGCCCAGGCCGTACTGGTCGGAGATCTCCTTGATCTTCGCCTTCGCCTTGGCGCCGATGCCGTGGAGCTTCTCGCCGCCGAGGACGACGTTCTCCCACACCGTGAGGTTGTCGGCGAGCATGAAGTGCTGGTGCACCATGCCGATGCCGCGGGAGATGGCGTCGCCGGGGGTGTGGAACTCGCACAGCTCGCCGTTGATCGCGATGGTGCCCTCGTCCGGCTTCTGCATGCCGTAGAGGATCTTCATCAGCGTCGACTTGCCGGCGCCGTTCTCACCCATCAGGGCGTGCACGGTGCCGGTGCGGACGGTCAGGTTGATGTCGTGGTTGGCCACGACACCCGGGAAGCGCTTGGTGATGCCGCGCAGCTCGACGGCCGGTGTCGCCGTCCCCGCGCTGGGGGTGCCGTCCTCGCGCGGGGGGACGGGGTCCGATGCGGTGATGGCGATCTCCTGGTGGTCTGGAGGCGCGTCGTTGCGCTGGGAGGGCCAAGGGGGAACATGGGGAGACGGAACAGGGCCCGGGGGTACGCGTTGAGCGCACCCTGCCGGGCCCCTCCCGTGAACTGTGTCGTGTTGCGTCGCGCTGCCGGGCAGGCGGCAGGCGCTGCGGCGTCCGGGACGCGCGGGCCTTACTGGCCGGCCGGCGCGGTCGGGATCGTGGTGGCGCCGGACTTGATCGCGTCCTCGGCGGCCTTCAGCTTGTCCTGGATGTCGTCGATCTTGTTGCCGGTCTTGGCGAGCGAGACGCCGTCGGCCTTCAGGTCGAACAGCTTGATGCCGGTCGGGGTCTGGCCCTGCTTGACCGACTGGACGTACGAGAACACCGCGGTGTCGACGTTCTTGACCATCGAGGTCAGGATGCTGTTCTTGTACTTCGCCAGGGCCGGCTGGCTGGCCTGGTCGGAGTCGACACCGATGGCCCAGGCGCCCTGCTTGTTGGCGACGGCCTCGATGGCGCCGTTGCCGGAGGAGCCGGCGGCGGTGTAGATGACGTCCGCGCCCTTGTCGAGCTGGCCCTGGGCGGACTCCTTGCCCTTGTCGGGCGAGGCGAAGCCGGTGAAGTCCGGCGGGGTGCTCAGGTAGGTGGTCTCGACCGTGATGTTCGGGTCGACGGACTTCACACCCGCCTTGTAGCCGGCCTCGAACTTCTTGATCAGCTCGGACTGCACACCGCCGATGAAGCCGACGTGCTTGGCCTTCGACTTGTTCGCGGCGGCGACACCGGCCAGGTACGAACCCTCCTGCTCGGCGAAGAGCAGCGAGGTGACGTTGGCCGGCTGGTCCTTGTCGTTCGAGTCGATGATCGCGAACTTCACGTTCGGGTTGTCCTTGGCGACCTTGTTGACGGCCGGCTGGTAGACGAAGCCGACCGCGACGATCGTCTTGTAGCCCGCGTCGATCAGGTTCTTGAGACGGGTCTCCTTGTCGGCCTCGGCCTCGCCCTGCTTGGCCTCGGCCTCGGTCACGGAGACGCCCAGCTCGGACTTGGCCTTGTCGAGGCCACGGGCGGCGGAGTCGTTGAACGACTGGTCGCCGCGGCCGCCGATGTCGTAGGCCATGCCGACCTTGAGCGAACCGTCGCCCGAGCCGGCGGAGGAGGAGTTGTCGGTGCTCTTTGCGCCGCAAGCGGCGAGCGAGGCCATGCCCAGGGAACCCGAGAGCACAACCGCGGCGAGCTTCATTGAACGGCGCAAGGGGATATCTCCTTCTACACGCAACCGTTTGGCGTGGTCGGTCGCCACCGTAACGCGCGTAGAACACGGTTGTGTTACGGGGTGCCAGAGCGTTCGGGTTGTTATCAAACCGTGGTCTGATGTTCTTCCTGAGGCTCTATCCCATGCGCGGACGGTGATCCGAGGTCGGTGCGGCCCAGTTTACGGAACCGTTCCGGACCCCCCGGATCCGACCGTTCCGCTTCACCCGCGCCGCCCCCGGAGCCGTCACCCCGCTCCGCCGCGCCCGGCCCGCCGTCAGCTGCCGTCCGCCTCCAGGGCCAGCGCCGAGAACAGCTCCACCCCGATGCCGATCGCCCGCTCGTCCACGTCGAACCGGCCCTGGTGGAGGTCCCGGACGGTGGCGTCGCCGGGCGCCCGGACACCGAGCCGGGCCAGCGCGCCCGGGGCGTGCTCCAGGTACCAGGAGAAGTCCTCGCCGCCCAGGCTCTGCTCGGTTCCCTCGACCACCTGGGCCCCGTCCGCGCCGAAGCGGGCGTTCATCGCCTCGTCCAACCGCGCGACCGAGACCGCCTCGTTGACCACCGGCGGCACCCCGCGGTGGTAGTCCAGCGTCCACTTGGCCCGGTAGGTCTCGGACACCTTGGCGATCAGCTCGTGCAGCAGGTCCGGCGCCTCGCGCCAGCCGTCCAGCTCCAGGCAGCGGACGGTGCCCTCCAGTTCGGCGTGCTGCGGGATGACGTTGGGCGCGGAGCCGGAGGCGATCCGCCCCCAGACCAGGCTGACGCCCCAGCGCGGGTCCATCCGGCGGGCCAGCGCGCCCGGGAGGTCGGCGGCCATCCTGGCGACCGCGGTGACCAGATCGGTGGTCAGGTGCGGACGGGCGGTGTGCCCGCCGGGGCCGTCCAGGTGGAGCACCAGGCGGTCGCAGGCCGAGGTGATCGCCCCGACCCGCAGGGCGATCCGGCCGACCTCCACCTTGGGGTCGCAGTGCACCGCGAAGATCCGCCCGACGCCCGCCATCCCGCCGGCCTTGATCACGTCCAGCGCGCCGCCCGGCATGACCTCCTCGGCGGGCTGGAACACCAGCCGGACGGGCCGGCGCAGCTCGCCGGCGCGGACGGCCTCCGCCAGCACCAGGCCGGTGCCGAGCACCACCGAGGTGTGCACGTCGTGGCCGCAGGCGTGGGCCCGGCCGGGGACGGTGGAGCGGTACGGCACATCGGTCTTGGCGTCGTCGATCGGCAGCGCGTCGATGTCGGCGCGGAAGGCCAGGAACTCCGTCCCCGGCGTGGTGCCGGGCGGGACGATGTCGACGAGCATGCCGGTGCCGCCGGGCAGCACCCGGGGTTCGAGGCCGGCGGCCACCAGACGGTCGCGCAGCAGCCCGGTGGTTCGGAACTCCTGGCGGCCCAGCTCCGGGTGCCGGTGCAGATCACGACGGAAGGCGATCAGCTCGGGCTCCAGCGCCCGGACCCGGTCGCGCAGATCGGCGGCGGGGCGTACGGCGGCCAGAGTGGCGCCCGACTGAGCGGGCTCAGGACGGTTCATCTCGCCAATCGTAGGCCTGTTGGGGGGATTTGGCCCGACTTCCGGAAAACTAGTCCCCGGATGGGCGCATACCGGCCGGACACGTGGGTATGACATCTTGTTTCAGCCGCCTTCCCCGGGTTGCGTGCCCTGTGCAACGATCCCCCGGGCCGGCGGTCACGGCCGCCAACCCCCCTGACGGCACCGGCGGGTTGACGGCCGTTCAGCTGGTGGTCAGAAGCGCTCCACCGGGGCGTACGTCCCCCACACCCCGCGCAGCGCGTCGCACACCTCGCCGACGGTGGCCCGGGCGGCCAGCGCCTCCTTCATCGGGTACAGCACGTTCCCCGTTCCCTCGGCGGTGCGGCGCAGCCCGTCCAGCGCCCGGGTGACGGCGCCGGCCGAGCGCCCGGCCCGCAGCCGGGCCAGCCGCCGCGCCTGCCGCACCTCGATCGCCGGGTCCACCCGCAGCGGCTGGTACGGCTCCTCCGTGTCCGACCGGAAGCGGTTGACCCCGACCACGGTCCGCTCCCCGGAGTCGGTCTCCTGCTGGAGCCGGTAGGCGGTGCGCTCGATCTCGCCCTTCTGGTAGCCGCGTTCGATCGCGGCCACCGCGCCGCCCTGCTCCTCGATCCGGTCCATCAGCGCCCGCGCGGCGGCCTCCACCCCGTCGGTGAGCGACTCGACGGCGTAGGAGCCGGCGAACGGGTCGACGGTGGCCGTCACGTCGGTCTCGTACGCGAGCACCTGCTGGGTGCGCAGGGCGAGCCGGGCGGCCTTCTCGGTGGGCAGCGCGATCGCCTCGTCGAAGCCGTTGGTGTGCAGCGACTGGGTGCCGCCGAGCACCGCGGCGAGCGCCTGGACGGTGACCCTGGCCAGGTTGACCTCGGGCTGCTGGGCGGTGAGCTGCACCCCCGCGGTCTGGGTGTGGAAGCGCAGCATCTGCGAGCGCGGGTCCCGGGCGCCGAATCCGTCCCGCATGATTCTGGCCCAAATCCTGCGTGCGGCGCGGAACTTGGCCACTTCCTCCAACAGGGTCGTGCGGGCCACGAAGAAGAACGAGAGCCGGGGGGCGAAGTCGTCCACGGCCATCCCGGCGGCGAGCGCGGTGCGGACGTAGGCGATGCCGTTGGCCAGGGTGAAGGCGACCTCCTGCGCGGGATCGGCCCCGGCCTCGGCCATGTGGTAGCCGGAGATCGAGATGGTGTTCCAGCGCGGGACCTCGGCCCGGCAGTAGCGGAACACGTCGGCGGCCAGCCGCAGCGAGGGCTCCGGCGGGAAGATGTAGGTGCCGCGGGCGATGTACTCCTTCAGCACGTCGTTCTGGACCGTCCCGGTGAGCGCCGACGGCGCCACCCCCTGGGCCTCGCCGACCAGTTGGTAGAGGAGCAGGAGCAGCGCGGCGGGCGCGTTGACGGTCATCGAGGTGGACACCCCGCCGAGCGGGATGCCGTCGAACAGCACCGCCATGTCCTCGACGCTGTCCACGGCGACGCCCACCCGGCCGACCTCCCCGGCGGCGAGCGGCGCGTCCGAGTCGTAGCCCATCTGGGTGGGCAGGTCGAAGGCGACCGAGAGGCCGGTGCCGCCGCCCGCGATCAGCTGCCGGTAGCGGGCGTTGGACTCGGCGGCGGTGCCGAAGCCCGCGTACTGGCGCATCGTCCACGGGCGGCCGGTGTACATCGTCGGGTAGACGCCCCGGGTGTAGGGGTACTCCCCCGGCCGGCCCAGCCGGGCGTCGGCGTCCCAGCCGGCCGGCGCCCCGGGGCCGTACACCGGCTCGATCTCGAAGCCGGACTCGGCGCGGCGCGGCTCGGCTGCCATGGGGCCCTCCGGGGCTGGGGGAACGGGGTCCTCGCACTATCGGGCTCCCCGCCGTGCGGGAGGCGACCGGCCCGCCGGAGCGCCGGCGCGGTTGAGATGATCGGGTGAACGACCGACGAGCCCCAGGGAGTGGCAATGACCGAGCAGAAGGTGGCCGTGGTCACCGGTGCCAGCAGCGGAATCGGCGCGGCGACCGCCCGCCGGCTGGCCGCCGAGGGCTTCGACGTGGTGCTGACCGCCCGCCGCACCGACCGCGTCGAGGCGCTGGCCAAGGAGATCGCCGAGCGGGGCGGCTCCGCCCGGGCCGTCACCCTGGACGTCACCGACCGGGCCGCGGTGGACGCCTTCGCGGCCGCCGTCGGCCGGGTGGACGTCCTGGTGAACAACGCCGGCGGCGCGATCGGCGCCGAGACCGTCGAGCACGGCGACCCGGCCGACTGGCGGGCCATGTACGAGGTGAACGTGCTCGGCGTGCTGCAGGTGACCCAGGCCCTGCTGCCGGCCCTGCGGGCGACCGGCGACGGCACGGTCCTGGTGCTCTCCTCGACCGCCGCGCTGGCCGCGTACGAGGGCGGCGGCGGGTACGTCGCCGCCAAGCACGCCGCGCACACCATCGCCGCCACGCTGCGGCTGGAGCTGTGCGGGGAGCCGATCCGGGTGATCGAGATCGCCCCCGGCATGGTGAAGTCCGAGGGCTTCGCGGTCACCCGCTTCCGCGGCGACGAGGAGAAGGCCGCCGCGGTGTACGCGGGCGTGGCCGAACCGCTCACCTCGGAGGACATCGCGGACACCGTGGCGTGGGCGGTCACCCGGCCCTCGCACGTGAACATCGACCTGCTGGTGGTCCGCCCGAGGGCGCAGGCCGCCAACCACAAGGTCCACCGCGACTGAGCCCGGGAACCGGCGGGGAGGGCGCTGACGTGCAGGTGTCAACGTCACAACTTGATAGCTCGTCCGGATGAATTCGGCGCGCGCCCTCCCCAACTGATGACCGCTCAACTACCTTTGAGGCGCTGAACGACCGGCGCTCGCGCGCCCCTCGGCAGCCCCCATCCCACCTGCGCACCACCCCGTTCCACCGGCACCTTCCCGCCCTCACGAGGAGGACCCGCTGGCCAGCGACATCCCGTCACAGCGGCTCGACGTCAGAACAGAGCCGACCCTCCTCGGGCTGCACCGCTTCAACGAAGCCGACGCCGGCGCCGCCGAGGAGGCCCTCCTGGCCTGCTGCGGCAGCCACCGCTGGGCCCTGCGCCTGACCGCGCACCGGCCCTACCCCGACATCGAGTCCCTGCTGGCCGCCGCCAGCGAGGCCTCCTACGACCTCCGACCGGCCGACCTCACCGAGGCCCTGGCGGACGAGAGCTGGATGCCGCAGCCGCTGCTCGGCATGCGGGCTCCCGGCAGCCAGGCCGCCCACACCGCACTGCGGGCGGCGCACGCGGCGTACGAGGCCCGGTTCGGCCACGTCTTCGTGGTCTGCCTGGAAGGGGTCGCCCCGGAGGAGATGCTCGACACCGTGCTCTCCTCGATCCGCACCCGCCTCGCCAACGACCCGGACGAGGAGCGGCTGATCGCGTCCGACGAACTCCGCCGGATCGCCCTCACCCGACTGGAGCACCTGGTCGCCACCCACCCGGAGACCGCGGCGCGCTGAGCCCGCATCACGCCCCCTCTTCACCCTGCCGGGTGACAACGATCACGAAACCGCCCGGACGAGTGAACCGACCCCGCCACCGGATCCGACCGCCGCGCCCCGCGCCCACCGACGCGGGGCGCGAGCATGCCGTCACCCATCGTGATGACTCCGGGTTTGGTTCCCGCCCCACTAGGCCAGAAGTGCCTGATTGATCACACCTGGGGCCCCCGGAGGCGGTTCACGACAAGGCGTCGATAGGATGCTGGCGGCCGGTGGACCGTACCCGGCCGGGCTGACCGACACCGAAGCCGGCCGAGCCCCCAATCGCTTCCGGAGGGTTTTTCCGTGCCGGCTGGAACGCTGTACCGCGGCCGGGAAGGCATGTGGAGCTGGGTGGCTCATCGAGTCACCGGCGTCCTCATCTTCTTCTTCCTGTTCGCCCACGTCCTCGACACCGCCCTCGTGCGAGTGTCGCCGGAGTCCTACGACACCGTCATCCAGACGTACAAGACTCCGCTCGTGAACCTGATGGAGAACGGCCTGGTGGCCGCCATCCTGTTCCACGCCCTGAACGGCCTGCGCGTCGTCGCAGTGGACTTCTGGTCGAAGGGCCCGAAGTACCAGAAGCAGATGCTCTGGAGCGTCGTCGGCGTCTGGGTCGTCCTGATGGCCGGTTCCTTCTACGGGATCCTCCAGCACACGCTGATCTCCTGGTTCGGGAAGTGAGCCGAGACATGTCCACGGAATACTCCGACGCCATCGTCGTCCCCTCGAAGCAGGCGCACACCGGCAAGGGACTGGGCACCGGCAACCCGGCCGACGCGTTCGTCATCGAGCCTCCGCGCAAGCGGACCACGAAGACCCCGCGTCGCACCCGCACCAACTTCGAGATGCTGGCCTGGCTCTTCATGCGCCTGTCCGGTGTCGTTCTGGTCGTGCTGATCCTCGGCCACCTGCTGATCATGCTGGTGCTCGACGGCGGCGTCTCCAAGATCGGCTTCGCCTTCGTGGCCGGCCGCTGGGCCTCGCCGTTCTGGCAGGGCTGGGACCTCCTGATGCTCTGGCTCGCCATGCTGCACGGCGCCAACGGCATGCGTCAGGTCATCAACGACTATGCCGAGAAGGACTCGACCCGGCTCTGGCTCAAGGGGCTCATGGGTACCGCCACGGTCTTCACCGTGCTGCTCGGCACCCTGGTGATCTTCACCTTCGACCCCAACATCTGAGCCGCGAGCACCATCGACCATCGGCAGAGGCCAGAGGCGAGTTAACCCCCCATGCAGATTCACCAGTACGACACCGTCATCGTCGGCGCCGGCGGCGCCGGCATGCGCGCGGCCATCGAGTCGACGCAGCGCAGCCGCACCGCCGTCCTGACCAAGCTCTACCCGACCCGGTCCCACACCGGCGCGGCCCAGGGCGGCATGTGCGCCGCCCTGGCCAACGTCGAGGAGGACAACTGGGAGTGGCACACCTTCGACACGGTCAAGGGTGGTGACTACCTGGTCGACCAGGACGCCGCCGAGATCATGTGCAAGGAGGCCATCGACGCCGTCCTCGACCTGGAGAAGATGGGCCTTCCCTTCTCCCGCACCGAGCAGGGCCGGATCGACCAGCGCCGCTTCGGCGGCCACTCCCGCAACCACGGCGAGGCCCCGGTCCGCCGCTCGTGCTACGCGGCCGACCGCACCGGCCACATGATCCTCCAGACGCTGTTCCAGAACTGCGTCAAGCACGGCGTCGAGTTCTTCAACGAGTACTACGTCCTCGACCTGCTGATCAACGAGGGCAAGACGGCCGGCGTCGTCGCGTACGAGCTGGCCACCGGCGAGATCCACGTCTTCCAGGCCAAGTCGGTCGTGTTCGCCTCCGGCGGCACCGGCAAGTTCTTCAAGGTCTCCTCCAACGCCCACACCCTCACCGGTGACGGCCAGGCCCTGGTCTACCGCCGCGGCCTGCCGCTGGAGGACATGGAGTTCTTCCAGTTCCACCCGACGGGCATCTGGCGCATGGGCATCCTGCTCACCGAGGGCGCCCGCGGCGAGGGCGGCATCCTGCGCAACAAGGACGGCGAGCGCTTCATGGAGCGCTACGCCCCCGTCATGAAGGACCTCGCGTCCCGTGACGTCTGCTCCCGCGCGATCTACACCGAGATCCGCGAAGGCCGCGGCTGCGGTCCGGACGGCGACCACGTCTACCTGGACCTGACCCACCTGCCGCCGGAGCAGCTGGACGCCAAGCTGCCGGACATCACCGAGTTCGCGCGCACCTACCTCGGCATCGAGCCCTACACGGACCCGATCCCGATCCAGCCCACCGCGCACTACGCCATGGGCGGCATCCCGACCAACGTCGAGGGTGAGGTCCTGCGCAACAACACCGACATCGTCCCGGGCCTGTACGCGGCCGGCGAGGTCGCCTGCGTGTCCGTGCACGGCGCCAACCGCCTGGGCACCAACTCGCTGCTGGACATCAACGTGTTCGGCCGCCGCGCGGGCATCGCCGCCGCCGACTACGCCAACGCGAACGGCTTCGTCGAGCTGCCCGAGAACCCGGCCGAGAAGGTCCAGGCCCTGGTCGACGGCCTGCGCGAGGGCACCGGCACCGAGTCCGTGGGGCAGATCCGCAAGGAGCTGCAGGAGACCATGGACACCAACGCCATGGTGTACCGCACCGGCGCCACCCTGAAGCAGGCGGTCGAGGACATCGCCGCGCTGAAGGAGCGCTACAAGAACGTCTCCATCCAGGACAAGGGCTTCCGCTACAACACGGACCTCCTGGAGGCCGTCGAGCTGGGCAACCTGCTCGACCTGGCCGAGGTGCTGGCCGTCTCCGCGCTGGCCCGCGAGGAGTCCCGCGGCGGCCACTACCGCGAGGACTTCCCGACCCGTGACGACGTGAAGTTCATGCAGCACACCATGGCGTACCAGGAGGTCGCCGCCGACGGCAGCACCTCCATCCGCCTCGACTACAAGCCGGTCGTCACGACCCGCTACCAGCCGATGGAGCGTAAGTACTGATGAGCACTCCGACCGTGGAGAAGCACTCGGCCGCTCTGGACGCGGTCGAAGCCGGTGCCGTCCAGCCGATCACCGTCACCGTCCGGATCCGCCGGTTCAACCCGGAGGAGCACCCGGACCCGGTGTGGGTCGACTACCAGCTGACGATGGACCCGAAGGAGCGCATCCTCGACGCGCTCAACAAGATCAAGTGGGAGCAGGACGGCACCCTCACCTACCGCCGTTCCTGCGCCCACGGCATCTGCGGCTCCGACGCCATGCGGATCAACGGCCGCAACCGGCTGGCGTGCAAGACCCTGATCAAGGACGTCAACCCGGAGAAGCCGATCACGATCGAGGCCATCAAGGGCCTCACGGTCCTCAAGGACCTGGTCGTGGACATGGACCCGTTCTTCCAGGCGTACAAGGACGTCATGCCGTTCCTCATCACCAAGGGGAACGAGCCGACCCGCGAGCGCCTGCAGTCCGCCGAGGACCGCGAGCGCTTCGACGACACCACCAAGTGCATCCTGTGCGCCGCGTGCACGTCGTCCTGCCCGGTGTTCTGGAACGACGGCCAGTACTTCGGCCCGGCCGCCATCGTCAACGCGCACCGCTTCATCTTCGACTCGCGCGACGAGGGTGCCGAGCAGCGCCTGGAGATCCTCAACGACCGTGAGGGCGTGTGGCGCTGCCGCACCACCTTCAACTGCTCGGAGGCCTGCCCGCGCGGCATCGAGGTCACCAAGGCGATCCAGGAAGTGAAGCGGGCCCTGGTGACCCGCCGCTTCTGATCCCACCCGCCACACCGGAGGCCCCCGCCCGATCCTCGGATCGGGCGGGGGCCTCCGCGTTGCCGTCCTCCGGGTCAGTCGGTGGCCGGGGTGCGGCGGGTGGCGCGCAGGCCGCGCAGGCCGATGGCGCCGACCGCGATGCCGAGGGCGAAGGAGGTGACGGCGAGGAGGAGGTGGACCCAGAAGAAGGCGGTGGGCTGGGAGTGGTCGCCGTTGGTGAAGGCCTGGCCGCCGGAGTCCTTCCAGAGGTTCTTCACGAAGGTCGTCCAGATGATGATCGACCAGACCCCGAAGGCGGTCAGGAACCAGGAGGTGCGACGGCTGAGCTTCATGGGGGTCCTCGGCTTGTGAAGGCGGTGTGCGTCCCCAGTATGCGCGGGCCGCCGATCGGCGTACGGCGGGCCCCTCCTGCGGAGGACGGGCTCCGGGGGGAGGGCAGCGGGAGCCCCGAGTGGGTACGGTCAGCTGGTGCCCACACCCCGACTCACGTTCGCGCGCCTGTGCGCCGCGGTCACCGCGGCCCTCCCGGTCCTGCTCGCCGCCCCGGCGGGCGCGACCCCGCAGCAGCCGCCCCCGTCGGCCGCGGTCGGCGGCGAGCGGCTCGGGCTCCCCGGGGTCCAGGTCGCCCCGATGGCGGGTGCCCCGCCGCTGCCCTCCGACCTCACCGGCCAGTCCTGGATAGTCTCCGACGCGGCGTCGGGCGACGTGCTGGCGGCCAGCAACCCGCACCTGCGGCTGCCCCCGGCGAGCACCCTGAAGATCCTCTTCGCGGACACCGTGCTGCCCAAGTTCGACCGCAACGCGGTGCACCGGGTGGCCGACGAGGAGATCCAGGGGATCGGCCCCGGCAGCAGCCTGGTCGGCATCAAGGAGAACCTGGACTACCGGGTCGAGGACCTGTGGCGCGGGGTGTTCCTGAGCTCCGGCAACGACGCGGTGCACGTTCTGTCGCACATGAACGGCGGCGTCCAGCAGACCGTCACCGAGATGCAGGCGCGCGCCGACGCGCTCCAGGCCCGGGACACCAGGGTGATCTCCCCGGACGGCTACGACATGGACGGCCAGGTCTCCTCGGCCTACGACCTGTCGCTGTTCGCCCGGGCCGGCCTGCGCAACGCGGACTTCCGGACGTACTGCGCCACCCGGGACGCGATGTTCCCGGGCGCCGTCGACCGGAACACCGGCCAGCGCGGCAGTTTCGGGATCGCCAACACCGACCGGCTGCTGGGCAAGTACCCCGGCCTGATCGGGGTGAAGAACGGCACCACCACCAACGCCGGCTCGACCTTCGTCGGCGCCGCCGAGCGCGACGGCCGCACCCTGCTGGTGACGGTGATGCACCCGGCCAGCTACCAGCGGGTGTACGACGAGACGGCCGCCCTGCTGGACTGGGGCTTCGCCGCGGCGGGCAAGGTCCAGCCGGTCGGCAGGCTGGTCGACGAGCTCCCGCCCGCCGGCGCCGAGCCGACCGGCCAGGCCGGCGGCGCCGAGGGCACGCCCGCACCGCCG
>NZ_LFVW01000165.1:0-20337 GCF_001182915.1 Kitasatospora sp. MY 5-36 | reverse complement strand
CCTGGGCCGCGGCCTCGGGCCGACCGGCCGCCGACGCGGCGGACTGCGTCCGGGCGCTGGAGGCCGGCGACAGCCGCGCCCGGACGGTCTGGGACGACGCCCTGGCCGCGCTCGCCGACGGTCTCGTCACCTGCCTCACCCTGCTCGACCCGGGCACCGTGATCATCGGAGGCGGGCTGGCCGAGGCCGGGGACACCCTGTTCGAACCGCTGCGCGCGGCGGTCGGGAAGCGGCTTGCCTTCGAGCGGATGCCGGAGATCGTGCCGGCGGCACTCGGGGAGACGGCGGGCTGCCTCGGTGCCGGCCTGCTGGCCTGGGACCTCCTCGGCGGCTGACATCCTTCGCCCCCCGCCGTCGGCCCGCCGCTCCCATGGCGGGCCGACGGCGGGGGAGCGGGACGGTACGGGCCGCGCATCAGGCCCCCGCCAGCACGGCGAGCTCCGCCCTCACGGACTGCTGCTCCCAGCTCTCCCGGTCGCGCAGGTAGACCGGCCGGTCGGCCTCGATGGCCCGGGTCTCGGCCCCGCCGGGCGTGAGCCGCCAGCGCACCGAGCCCGTCACCGGCCGGGCGCAGAAGTCCATGAACGACTGGGTGGCCGCCCGCAGTTCGCCGAACCAGCGGCCCTCCAGCGCCTCCCGCACCCACAGCTGTTCGAGGTGCATCTTCTCGCGGATCGTCTCGGCCGAGAGCACCGCCGACTCGAGGTGCCGGTAGCTGCGCAACAGGAGCCACGCGGCCGGCATCTCCCGGATCTCCAGCACCTTCTCGCCGCCGGCGAGGTGCTCCAGGCCGCTGTACCGCCCGAGGCCGAAGGCGCCGACCCGCCGGTTCAGCTGGTCGATCAGCGGCACCAGCGGCAGGCGGGTGCCGTCGACCGCCACCGGCGTACCCCCCTCGAACCGCACCTCGACGCCGTCCTCGGTGACCGCAGGTCGGCGCGCGCTCCACCGGAACAGCTGCTCCGGCACCGCGTGCTGCTCGGGGTCGTCCAGGAGCCCGGACTCGAACTCGCGGCACCAGAGGTTCGAGTCGCCGCTCACGACGCGCTCGCTCATCCGGGCGAGGCCGGCCTCCTTCAGCTCCTGGATCTTGACCTCCCGGCCCACCGGGTCGAGGTCGTACGGGCTGCCGTAGGCGCCGTCGAAGCCCAGCAGTTCCAGGGCGCCGTTGAGTCTGCGCATGGTGTTCTGGGAGCGGTTGGCGGTGTGCAGGACGGCCGCCGCCCCGAGTTCCGCCGCCAGTTCGGTGGCGAACCGGGCGATCAGCGGGCGGCTCAGGGTCGAACTCACCGGGTGGGTCCCCAGGTAGACCGCCTGGCTGACGATGGCCGCCCGCACGAACTCGTCGGCGAAGGCTCCACGGCCGTCCACGACGTGCAGCCGGACCCCCAGCTCGTCGGCGATCTGCTGTTTCTGTTCGCTGGTCTCGTCCTCGCCGAGGTCCACGCTCAACGCGTGGACGTTCCGGAACCCGGCGTTCTTCAGCCGCAGCAGGAGGAAGCTGCTGTCGAGCCCTCCGCTGAAGAGCGTGACGACGGGGGCTTCCGCCGGCAGGACATCGGTGGTGAGTTGACGGAAGGAGCGGATCAAGCGGTGATGGCTTTGCATGATGGTCCTTCGAGACGCGGTGGGGGAAGTGGTTCGGCGCGTGCGGCGGCCGTCCCGCGGGTGAGGTCCGCGGCCCGGGCGGCGGGCGGCCTCAGTCGTCCGAGTAGGTGCCGAAGGAGGAAGCGGATTCCGGCCAGTTCTCCTTCTGCCACCGGCGCAGTTCGGGGTAGCTCGCGTGCGCGGGCACGACCAGCAGCCGCTCGTCGAACCACGCGGTCAGGGAGTCGCGGCGTTCGCGGAACTCCTCCCGGGTGCGGCCGCTCAGCACGACCTGGCCGACGGCCTCGGTGGTGCTCGCGAGCGCGTCCGCCATGCGGAAGCCGTACGGGAGTTCCAGTCGCAGGTACTCGACCCCGGGCAGGGCGCGCACCTCGGCCGGGGTCGGGTAGCCGACCAGGACGCCGGGACGGTTGTTGAGGTAGGTGGAGCCGATCGTGTCGGGCCGCACCGAGGGCTCGATCCGGGGGTCGGTCCCGGCCGCGCAGCGCAGCCCGGCGAGCGCCAGGTCGACGCCGAACTTGGCTTCGACCAGCTCGGGTTGGAGCAGTCCGCCGGTCCGGGCCGCGCACTCGCCGAACACCAGCTTCCCGGTGTCCGGCTGGTGGAAGAGCTCCATGTGGAAGGTGCCGCGCCGCAGGCCGAGCGCGCGCAGGGCCGGTTCCACGACCGAGCGTGCGAGGTCGTAGGCGGAGGCGTCGGCGACAGGGTCGAACACCTCGACCTGGAGCGCCCGGTTGAAGTCCACCGTGCTCAGGCAGGGCTCGCCGTACGTGCTGACGCTGAGGAACCGCAGCTCTCCGTCGAAGACCACGCCGTCGGCGATCCACTCGTCGCCCGCAACGAACTCCTCCAGGACGAAGGTCCGTTGGGGCATGCCGGCGCGCCGGAGCTCGGCACACCGGGCGATCAGCCCGGCGCGGCCCTCGACGACCGAGGTGTTCCGGGTGCCGGCACCGGCGACCGGCTTGAGGACCGCCTTGTCGAAGTCCTCGACGCTCGCCGGATCCAGGTGGTGGACGTCCTCGATCAGGCGGGACCGGGTGACCTCGATGCCGGCCGCGGCGAGCGCCTCCTTCTGCAGCCACTTGTCCCGGAACCGCACGGCGGTGTCCGGGTCCACGGCGACCGGGGCGCCCAGGACCTCGCCCAGGGCCGCCACGGTGACCAGGGCGAACTCGTCCCCGGTGTGGACGCAGTCGAAGTCCCGGTCGGCGAGGCCGGCCCGGTGCAGCGCGAGCAGCACGCTCTCCACGCTGGAGGTGTCCTCGGCGAAGACGGTCTCGACCCCGTCCGGAATTCCGATGAACCCCCAGTCGCGCAGGCCGGGGCCGTGCACCACGACGGGCTCGATTCCGTTGCGGAGCGCGGCCCGGATCAGGTACGGGTCCGCTCCGACGATCAGGGCCGAGGATCGGTTCTCAGACACGGGTCTCCTTTGGAACGGGGCGGGTCCAGCCCACGATGTTCGTGCATCGATTCAGTGGCAATGCCCCACCTGATGCCGCCGCTTCGGCGAATTCGCCGGGGCCTCGGGCGCGAATGACCGGGGGAATGCCTGCGGGGATGCGCGGAATGCGTCCCGTTCCGCGTATCCGTCACGCTCCGACGGATACGCGAACCCCCCGGTCGGCTCCGGAACCATGGCGTCGTGGTTCTTGATCCATAGTCCATGACAAGCAGTTGATGTGCAATGGCACATTGCATCTCACGGTGCCGGCGTCCCCATTTGATCCGTTTTGGCCGTCTATTTTCACATCGGATCACAAGTGGAGTCGGATCCTCCAGCGCGCTCGACAGGGCTTCCCCGGAGGGCATGTGACAGACCATCGGACAACCGGGCGTGTCTCCGGCGATCTGGGCAAGCGGGGCCGGATCGGACATAGCGCATGATTGCCGGTATTCCCCGGAAGAGGGTGGCGGGACCTCTTCCGATTGCTTAGGCTCCTGGAGGTTCCGGCACCTGCCCGGTGCGGCGGAAAACGGGATCCGACGGAATTCCCGGACGCGCCGCGGTCGGCCCTTTCCGCCTCCCGGCCCGGCCGGAGTGAGGACACCTGACAATTCCGTCCCGGCCGACCCGGACCTTCACGGGAACCCGCGCGACCCGTCGGCCGCCGGGATTCCCGCCCACCCGCGCGGCGTCGGCGTCGGTCCCATCAACACGCATTACGCGGCGCCGTGTCCATCGACCCGGTCAGCGCACGAGAGGACGGAGTCAGCCAGTGATCCAGCGGAACAACGGACCGACCGGGGACGAGCCGGGGGCCACCGTGCACGCCCTGTTCGAACACCATGCGGAGCTCGCCCCGGACCGGACGGCCGTGGTCGCGGACGACGGGCAGCTGAGCTACCGCGAGCTGAACGCCCGCGCGAACCGGCTGGCCTGGCGGCTGCGCGAGGCGGGCGTCGGGCCCGACACGCTCGTGGGCATCTGCGTCGAACGCTCCGCGGCGATGATCGTCGGGCTGCTGGGCATCCTGAAGGCGGGCGGTGCGTACGTCCCGCTCGACGCCGGATACCCCGCCGAGCGGCTGGAGTTCATGCTCCGGGACACCGCCGCCCCGGTGCTGGTGACCCAGCGCCGGCTCGCCGACCGGCTCCCCGCGGGCCGGGCGACCGTCGTCCTGCTCGACGAGGACCCGGCCCACCACCCCTCCGGGAACCCGCCCGTCGTCGGCCGGCCGGAGCTCGCCAACGTCATCTACACCTCCGGATCCACCGGAACACCCAAGGGCGTCCTGGTTCCGCACCGGAGCGTCGTGCACCTGGTGACCGATCAGGACTACGTGTCCATCGCGCCGGACGACCGGGTCGCCGCACTCGCCACGCTGTCCTTCGACGCCTCCACCTTCGAGATCTGGGGGCCCCTGCTCAACGGTGCGACCTGCGTCGTCTACAGCTTCGGCGGCACCGACCTGACCGCCCTCTGCCGCCGGGTCCACCGGGACGCCGTCTCCGTCCTGCACCTGACCAGCCCCGTCTTCCGGCTGCTGGAGCCGGCGCACCTCGCCGACCTCTCCGGGGTGCACACCCTGCTGTTCGGCGGGGACTCCATCCGGGCCGAGGTGGCGGACCTCGCGCGGCAGGCCTTCGCGGGGCGGCTGATCCACCTGTACGGGCCGACCGAGACGACCGGCTTCGCGACCTACCAGGACGTCCGGACCATGGCACCGGACGCCACGATGATCCCGATCGGCACCCCGCTCGACCGGGTCCGGGTCCGGGTGCTCGGGCCGGACGGAGCGGACGTCCCGGACGGGGAGAGCGGAGAGCTCCACATCGGCGGAGCCGGCATGACCCGCGGCTACCTCGGCCGCGCCGAACTCACCGCCGAACGCTTCGTCCCGGACCCCGACGACCGCGCCGGCTCCCCGCTCTACCGCACCGGTGACCTCGTCCGGCGCGGCCCGGACGGGGCGCTGCGCTTCCTGGGCCGGATCGACCGCCAGATCAAGGTGCGCGGCTACCGGATCGAACCGGGCGAGATCGAGGCCGCGCTCACCCGGCACCCCGGGGTGCACGACGCGGTCGTGGTGGCCCGGGACGACGGCGCGGGGGACAAGCGCCTCGACGCCTACGTCGTCCCCTCCTCCGGACCGGCCTCCGGTCCGGCCTCGGGACCTGCCTCCGGACCTGTCGGCACCGCCGACGGCGCGGGACGCGACCGGGAACTCGTGGCCGACCTGCGCCGGCGGCTCTCGACGGAGCTGCCGCGGTACCAGCGCCCGGCCTCGATCACCGTGATACCGGCGATCCCGCTCACGACGAACCTCAAGGTGGACGCGGCGAAGCTGCCCGCCCCCGCCGAGGAGCGCGATGCCGCCCAGGGCTCCCCGACCGCCCCCCGCGACGAGCTGGAGTCGGCGCTCGCCGCGCTCTGGCGCGAGATGCTCGGACTCACCGAGGTCGGGATCGACGACGACTTCTTCACGCTCGGCGGCGACTCCGTCTCGGCGGTGCAGCTGGCCACCGCCGCGACCCGGCTGTCCGGCGTCCCGGTCACGGTGCGTGACGTCATCGGCTCCCCGACCATCCGCGGACTGTCCGCCGTGGCCGACGGATCCGCCGCCGTGCGGGCCGACGGTGCGGCCGGCGCTCCGGCCGGTTCGCCGCGGCCGACTCCCGCCGGGGGCCCCGCATGAGCGGCCGGGCCCCCGCCGACGCGCCCCTGACCAGGGCGCAGAAGTTCCAGTGGTTCCTGGAGAAGGGGCTGGCCGAAGGACTCCGGCCGCTCCCGGCGGGGACCGACGAGGCCGCCGCCCAGCGCCTGGTGCACGCGCTGGAGGACCGGTTCGAGATCCTCCGCACCTCCCTCGCCGTCGTCGACGGAGAACTGCGGCAGCTGGTCCACCCGTCGGGCTCCCCGGTGCGGGTCGTCGACGTCGCTCCGGACGGCACCGCCGAGCGGAGCCTGGCCGACCTGGTACGGGTGTTCACCGCGCACACCCACGGCAGGGTCGGCCGGTTCCTCGTGCAGTTCCACCTGCTCCGGTCCGAGGACCGGCGCTGGTTGGCGGTGGTCGCCGACAACGTGGCCGTGGACGCCGGGTTCCACGGCGTGGTGGACCAGCAGCTCACCGACCTGCTGCACGGACGGACGGACAGCCCGGACACCGGAGTCCCGCACCGGGGACCCGGGATCCAGCCGGCCGAGCAGGCCCGGCGCGAGGCCGACCCCGACGAGGACACCGAACGCACCAGGGCGCTCGACTACCTGCGGCGGCACTTCTCCCACGCACCGGCACGGATGCACCCGCACCACCCTCCGGGCGAAGGGACGGCGGGCCGCTACTACCGGAGCACGCTCACCCTGCCCGGCGCGGACGGCCTCTTCGCCCGCGGCATGGCCCACACCGGGCTGCTGCCCTCGGCCGTCGTCCTCGCCGCCTTCGCCCAACTGCTCTGCCTGCGTGCCGACACCGACGCGTGCACCGTCAACGTGTCGCTCGACAACCGGCACAACGCCGACCTCCGCCGGGTGCTGTGCGCCACCGCGCAGCGCTCCCCGGTGGCCCTCCGCCGGCAGGGCCGGAGCCTGCTGGAAGCGGCCGCCGAGGTCCAGCGGACCCTGGCCGAGGGGCACCCCGCCTACGGCCGGTACGACCCCTTCGACCTGATCCGCGAACGGGTCGAGGCCCAACACCGTCGAGGCGTCTGCCTCTCCACCGACCTCGCCTTCAACTTCATTCCGCCGCCGCAGGGTTGGCGGGAGCTGATCGAGGCCGAGCCCGGCCCCACGGACGGGCCCGGCGCCGCGGATCGGCCTGGTTCCACGGACGGGCCCGGCACGACGGACGGGCCCGGTTCCACGGACCGGCCCGACTCCCGGATCAGCTGGGCGACCACCACGGAGACCTCCTACGAGTACGGAGCCAGCCTGTCGGTCCGCTGGGCCGACCCGCACACCGTCCGGCTGTCCGTCCACGGCGACTCCACGGTCCTGGAACCCGAGCAGTGCGCGGCACTGCTGCGCGGCGTCGAGCTGGTCCTGACCCGGGCCGCGACGGGCCGGGACTGCTCGCCGGACGAGGTCGCGTCCGCCGTGGGACTGCTCCGGCTTCCCCGCGGCCCCCGCGAACGGCACTCCGACGGGCGGTGGATCGACCTCCGCGCGATCGAGGACCTCCTGCTCGCCCTGCCCGGGGTCACAGCGGCCGGGGCGTCGCTCGAACCCGGCGGCGCGTCCGGCACCCCCCGGCTGACCGCCCGGGTCACCGCGGCCGACGGCAGCGCGCTCACCCCGTTCGACCTGCGGGAGGAACTGCTCCGAGCCGCGCACACGGGCGCGATCCCGGCGGTCCCCGACTGGTTCGAGATCAACGGTGCCGACGCCTCGGACGGGCGGGCACTCCCCGGCCGCCCCCCGGCCACGGCCGAGGAGACCGCGCTGCTCACCGCCCTGACCGGGACCGGGCCCGGCCGGGCCCCCGACCTCGACCTCTGCTACCTGCGGGCGGGCGGACGGCCGGAGCACTACCCGCGCTTCGCGGAGCTGCTCCGCCGGCTGGGCTACCACCCGCCCGGTTTCGCCCAGGTCAGCGGCATGGCCACCCTGCGCAGCCTGGCCCGGGAACTCCGTCCGTCCGGCCGGGCCGGAGGCCGGCCCGCGGCGCCGGCCGGCTGACTGGGCCCCCGGCGGAGGCAACCGCGCCAACCGATCCGTGACCCACCGACCCTCGGAGCACCCATGACCAACGCAATGCCGGAGCCGGTCCTGTCCCAGGAGGAGGTCGATCGCTTCTGGCGGGACGGATACCTGCTGATCCGCGGCGTCCTGACCAGGCAGCAGGCCAGGCACCACGCCGGCCTGATCCTCGACCTGCTCCCGCGAGACCTGCGCGTCCCCGACCACTGGGAGGCGTACGACGGCCGGTTCAAACCCTTCAACACCCCGGGGAACCAGACCTTCGACGGACCGGAGTTCATCCCGCTCTTCCAGAACGAGCGGCTCTACCGGGTGGCGGCCCAGCTCCTGGGGCACCCCCGACTGCTCGTCCGGGACGGCTCGGTGGCCATCACCATGCGCAACGACACGGCGCACCCCAGCGAGCTGAGCCAGGACCTGCACATCGACCCGGCGGTACCCGAGGACGCGGACGAGTTCCTGCTCACCCCCGAGGAGGTCGAGATCGGGGGCTGCTACTACTTCACGGACGTGGCCCCGGGCGGCGGCGGCATCCACGTCGTGCCCGGCGGCCACCGGATCGTCGAGGCCGAGGCCCGCGCCGTCCGCCAGGGGCGGCAGCTGCACGACAAGTGGCGCAACATCCCGGACCTCGAGAGCGTCGAAGTGACCGGGCAGGCAGGCGACTTCGTGCTGACCCACCATCTGATGCCGCACGCCGCCTCGCACAACCGGCGCCCCGAGGTCCGGGTCGCCCAGTTCGTCCGCTACGCGCGGGACGACCAGCCCTGGGACGCCGGCGAACGCCCCGGTGACCGCCCGGCCGGTCACTCCTACAACGACCTGCAGACCGCGGCGATGACCCCGCTGGGCCGCCGGCTGCTCGGCGTCGACCCCTGGTAGCGGGCCCTGCCGGTGGCCGGCCTAGCGCCGGCGGACCGGCCGCCAGCACCGGCACCGGCATTGGCACCGGCACCGGCACGCCCGGCAGACCATCCCTCAAGGAGGCCACCACCATGACGACACACCCGGACGGCATACCGCTCGACCTGTCCGTCGACCACGTAGAGCTGTACGTGGAGGACCTCGACGCCAGCGCACGCCACTACGCCCGGGCCTACGGGTTCACCGTGTACGCCACGGCCGACCGGCCGGGCGAGGCGAGGTCCGTCGCCATCGGCCGGGAGCACATCCGGCTGGTCCTCACCCAGGCCCTGGCGGAGGACCACCCCGCCGCCGACTACGTCCGGCGGCACGGGGACGGCGTCGCCGACATCGCCCTGGCCGTACCCGACGTGGTCGCCGCCTTCGCCGCGACCGTCCGGCGCGGCGCCCGGCCACTGGCCGAACCCGAGGAGAAGGACGGCGTGGTCACCGCGGCCGTCGCCGGCTTCGGCGACCTCCGGCACACCCTGGTCCAGCGCCGCGCGGGAACCGACCACCGGCCGCTGCCCGGTTTCACCCCGGCACCGCGGAGCGAGCCGGAAGCGGACACCGGCCTCCTGGCCGTCGACCACTTCGCGGTGTGCGTCGAGGCGGGCCTGCTCCGGTCCACCGTCGCGTTCTACGAGCAGGTCCTCGGCCTGCGCAACACCTTCACCGAGCGGATCGTCGTCGGCGCCCAGGCCATGGACTCCGAGGTGGTGCAGTCGGCGTCCGGCGGCCTCACGCTCACCATCATCGAGCCCGACACCAGCCGCGAGCCCGGCCAGATCGACCACTTCATCAAGAACCACGGCGGCTCCGGTGTCCAGCACATCGCCTTCCGCACCGACGACGCCGTGCGGACCGTCCGGACGATGGCCGAGCAGGGGGTGGCGTTCCTGTCGACGCCGGGCCCCTACTACCGGATGCTCGCCGAGCGGCTGCGGCTGACCCGGCACTCCGTGCCCGCGCTCGCCGCCCTGGGCATCCTCGTCGACGAGGACCACGAAGGCCAGCTCTTCCAGGTCTTCACCCGGACGCTGCACCCTCGGCGGACCCTGTTCTTCGAGGTCATCGAGCGGGTCGGGGCCACGACCTTCGGCAGCGGCAACATCAAGGCACTGTACGAAGCGGTGGAAGCGGAACGGCACGGGTGACCGCCACCGCCTCCCGAGGGTCCGGTCCGGCCCGCCGCCCCGGCCCGGACCCTCGGGGGCCGGCGGTCAGCCGGAGACCACCAGCCGGGCCAGCACCGGCAGGTGGTCCGAGGCCACCGGCTCCTCGGTGACCAGGCCGACCCGCACCGGCGTCACCCCCCGGCCCGCGAAGACGTAGTCGATGCAGTCCCGCGGAGCATCGGCCGGGAACGTCGCCACCGGACCACCGTCGAGAACCGTCCAGGAATCGGTGAAAGAAGCCCGAAGCCCGGTTATCTCCGACGTTCCCGGGGTCGCGTTGAAATCGCCGAGCAAAATGGCCGGACCGGTTTCCCCGATCAGCTCCACGACTTCTTCCGCCTGGCGGATCCGGTCGATTTCCGAGAACAGCTCCAGATGCGTGACGAAGACCTGCAGCGGAATTCCGCCGAGGTCGATCTCGACGTGCAGCAGGCCGCGCTGCTCCTCCCCGGGGGACCGGAAGAGGTGGGTGTTCCGCGCACGGGTGATCGGGTGCCGGGACAGCACCGCCGTACCGTACTGGCACCGCGGAGCCGCCGGCGCCGCCGGGTCCAGGTCGATGTTCGCCCCGTACGCCAGGTGGTAGCCGAGCGACCGCGCCAGCTCCGCCACCTGGTCGTTCCACTGGCTGCGCCCGTCGAAGTGCCGGTCCACCTCCTGGAGCCCGACGATCTCCGCACCGCTGCGCCGGATCACCCGGGCGATCCGTTCCAGGTCGAGGACGCCGTCCGTTCCCTCCCCGTGGTGGATGTTGAACGACAGGACGTCGACGGTAGCTTCGGCGGAATCCAACCGGCTGTCCATGCGCACTCCTTTTCCACGGCGGACCGTTCCGCCGCTGCGTTGCCTGATCGGCCGGAGCCCATTGAATACGATCGCCGACCGGTCCGGCAGGAATTCCCCTCCTGGCGAACGGGCGCCAACATTGTCGGAATTCCCGCCGCCCCGCCGAAAAACACCCCGGGACGGCAGACGCGGAAAAGCGGTCCGCCGGCCGACGTGGAGGTACGAACCCGCGGGCGCGGGGAGGACGACCTGGCGGCCGTTGCCGTTCTGCTCGGCGTCGGCTGACCCCCTGTCGGCGTACAGGAAAACTGCGCAGGCCGGTGCAGACCAACGTGCGCGCGGCGGATGGTGGGTTCAGCCTTCCCTTCGTGTGATGTCGAGGGCTCCGTCGTGTAGGGCGAAGCGGCGGGCCGCCTTGTCGTCAGCCGTGACGGAGGGCCGGCCGGCGCCTTGGAACGCCGCCGTCCGCAACTGGAAGCGGGCGGGGCCGGCGCCGCACATCGCGCGCAGCCGCCACGGGTCGTTCTCGGCGTTCTGCGGGTGCGGCGGCACGGCCAGGTGCACGAGGGCAGAGGCGTCGTGGTCTGCGCCGTAGCGTGTGTGTGCCGAGGTGTAGGAGGCCATCCGGAGTTCGACCTCTACCGGGCCGGGTACCGTCGCGAGGTTCGGAGTGGGCTGCTGCGATGTGCCGGTGATCGGGTGTGGTTGGTCCTGGTCGCGGAGGACGACGAGGAGATCCGGTCGGTGGACGGTCTCCGCCAGCTCGCTGGCGAACCACTTCGCGAGGGCTGGGCCGCCGCGTCCGACCCAGGTCTCGACCAGGTGGCGGAAGGCGGCTTCCCGCCGGTGGGGCAGGCGGTGAGCACTCGCGGCGAGGATTGCCTCGCCGGCTCCGGTGAAGGCTCGGTGGAAGTCGCGTACGGGGACCCGGTCCGCATGCCGGGGACTACGCACCATGCGGACGTGCAGCATGGCGCGGTGCAGAACGGTCGCTGCGGCCATGGCGTTGGCGCCCAGGTGCCCCTCCTGCGGGGAGGTGCCGCGAGCAGGTCGGGTGTCGCGGGGTGGTGTGGTCGCGTCGGCCTGGCGCCCGGCCGAGGACAGGTGCCAGCAGCGGTCGTCCGGGCAATGGTCGGCCGTCGCCGCGCGGAGTATCCCTCGGGCCCCCAGGGCGATTGACACGCCGTCCGCTCGCGCTCCAAGGACGGCGCCCCGGGCGTCATCGGAATCGAAGCGGACCTCGGTGATGTCGCGCAGCCATATATTCAGCGTCGCGCTCTCGGCCGGGGTGCCGTCGTCGACGGGGTAGGAACGGGTGACAGCCAGTTCGAGCCGGCCGACGAGACGGCTGCCGGCCCGCTCGATCCGCAGATGGCGGACCTCGGCCGATGAAAGGTCGTAGTCGGCGGCCAGGCTCTCCGCGGCGTGCGCCGTCAGCGACATCACCGGGGCCATCACCTGTCCCAGATAGTCACGGCCCGGCGTGGACGGCTTCCCCGATGTGAGGAGCCCGTCCAACGAGTGCCCGGCGGCCGCGGCCTGCTCGATCATCCATGTGCGCCGTTCCTCACCGAGGCCGGCCATCCATTCCAACGCTGCCAGAGATCGACGCTCGCGCCCGCCTCGCGTGCCGGCCGTCGCCGCCCGAAACAGCGGGAAGGTGTTGTTGTCCCACACGTCCGCCGCCATGTGGATCGTCTCCCGGTCGAAGCACCGGGCGTCCGCGGCAGCATCGGCGATCTGCACCAGCGACCGATCCAGCAGCGCCCCCAACACGGTGAGGGCAGAACCTCGTTGGCCGCGCGCCGCTCCGCACGGCCCACCCGTGCTCACACGGCGCTGCGGAGAGGAAGCATCAAAGTTCGCCATGCCGGGATCGTTGCACGAAACACGATCACATCGAACAGGGACCTGAGCACGATCGTTCGTACCGAGCTCAGCACTTGAGCGTAGCGCCGACGGATGTACCAGGATGTGGTCATGCAGACTGGTGGGGGTGGCGGGGGCGATCTCGCGATGGATCTGTTGCGGGCGATACGGCGTCGGGCCGGGCAGCGTCGTTTCGTACCGGACGGGCCGGTGCGGCGTGGGCCGTTGCGTCGGCCCTACGGCAGTGAGCCTCAGGTGCTGGCGGAGCTCATCGAGGTCGCGGAGGCAGCGGTCACGTTGAACCGTCCCGGCGGTACCGGGCCAGCCATTCCAAGCTCACGTCGTTTCCCTGCCGGCGCGTGAGCGGCTCCACCGGCCGGCCGCCTCGCGCGACTCCCAGGCTGTCCAGGAGCCGGTCCACCACACCCTCCGGGTCCGCCAGCGCGTCCTCGTACGTCACCGTGATCGGCGTGATCCCGCTGTCGGAGAACCGGCGCGCCCACTCCTCGTTCTGCTCCCGGATCATGTGCTCCCAGTGCGCGATCCGGTCGCGACGGTAGGGAACGTCAGCACCCACGCCACGAACGTCGTCGGCATACCAGACGTCGGTCTCCAGCGCCCGGTACAGAGACACCGCTTGTGCCGCCGTGTCCAGCCGCCGGTTCCACACATATACCGGGCGGTCGAAGGCGCGCTCGATCACCTCGCGCCAGCTCGCTCCACTCGCGGACTGGTATCGCCGCAGCCCGGCGACGACCTCGTCCAGGTACGACCCCATGACGATCAGGCCCAACACGCCGTTGGCTGAAGTCCCGATCCGCATCAGCTTTCGTAGCTGGTCCGGCTGCGTCCGGTGCGCCGGACCGATCGGGATGTCCTCACCGTCCAGTTCGGTAACGTGGTTGTACAGGTACTCCTGCGGGTTGCCCGACAAGCCCGTGCTCTCCAGCAGACCGGCCAGCAGATGAGTCCCTGACCTCGGTGTGCTGCAGATGAGCAGGCATCTGCCCGCCGCCGGCGCCACGTCGCTCGTTCGCGCCACAGGTCGCACCCCCTCTTTGAGCGCCTTGACCGTCGCTCGACCCCCCCTTAGCGTAGTGGTTCCTGGGTCGCACACGTGGGGGGTCGGGGGATGCGCATAGCGATCGCGTTCGACGGTCAGTACGCATCGGCGGCACGCAACATGCTGTCGTCGCTGGCCCGTTGCCTCCCGCCGAAGAGCGGTGTGCGCATCTCGGCACTGATGACAGATGACTCGCCGAGTGCCGACGTCGTCGAGCACGCGATGTCCCGCGGGCTCGATCTGGAGGTCGTCCGTCTGCGCCGCGACCTGTCCGACCTGCCACTGCTGCGCTACCTGACCGGCGCGACGTACGCGCGCCTGTTCCTGCCAGAGCTGGTGCCGGACGACGTGGCGCTGTACATGGACGTGGACGTCGTGCTGATGCGAGACGTGACAGAGCTGTTCGCGACGGACCTCGGTGACAGACCCCTCGCGGCCGTGCGGGACATGTGGCGTCCCAACCTGCACGAGGCGTTGGCAGGCGGAAGCAACGGACGATTCGCGCCCGACGCGCCCTACTTCAATGCGGGGGTGATGCTGTGCAACCTCCGCCAGTGGCGTCGGGAGAGCTTGACCGAGCGGGCCCTCGACTGGCTCGCCAGCCAGGATCAGGTCCCGGTCTGTCTGGAGCAAGATGCGCTCAACGCGCTCACGCACGGTCGATGGATCGAGCTGGATCCGCGCTGGAACGTGTTCCCGATGACTGACTTCCGCGACATCCCGCCCGAGGCTTGGCCGCCGCGACTGGGTACGGAGTACCACGCGTACCGGGATCAGGAGCGACGCGCCTTCGTGCTCCACTTCATCGGCTCCCGCAAGCCATGGCGTCACCCGTACCCGGACACCGAGAACCTCAGGCGATATCATCACTTCACCACGCCCACCGTCGAGGACTTGACGCCGAACCCTGTCACCTCGCCGTCTCGGCCGACCTCCCCGACCGTCGAGGACCTGACGCCGAACGCTGTCACCTCGCCGTCTCGGCCGACCTCCCCGACCGTCCCGGAGACGCCGCCCCTGGCGCTTACCGGGGGAGGGGGGTCGGCGACATCGCCGGCGGCGGTGTTCGGCTACCCAAACCGGCGTGATCAGGACAAACGACCCGAGCGTCGCAAGAGGCCTCGCTTCGTCTGACCAAGAAGTACGCCTACGGCGACGCCCTCCACGTCGTTCTGGTCGGACGCTTGGCGGCGGAGCCGGAGGCGTTCCAGACGGCTCCGGGCTCCAGCCATCGCCATCGTCTTCTGTTCGCACGGTCCGCTCCACCACGCCCATGCGACGCACCCGCCGCGGCACAGCGCTCCTTGAAGCCTCAGCAAGCCGGTCAGGCAGAAGACGTGTCACCTAGCTTTCAGTACACCGTCCCGGGTAAGTGGCACGAAACCCGGAACGATCAAGGTGGCACGGAGCGCGGATCCAACGAAACGCACAGCTCGCGGACTCGCCATAGGACATCGGGACGCGGAACCCGCGGCCTGCTCCTTCCGCCACGGCCTGACCGCTGTGGTCCACAGCCTCGGGATGGGCCGCAACGAGATCGGCATGCGTCTGCTCTCCACGGAGAGCCGCCGCGTCCCGCTGTGCCTGCCGCGATTTTCGGCGACTTGTCCGTCTGGGCGGCGTCGTCTCCTGGGTGCTAGATTCGAACGCGTTCAAAGAGGGTGCTGTGCAAGGGGGAAACATGGCCGCGGTGCCGGTGAGTGCCCGGTGGCTGTCCGGGGTCGGGGCGGTCGCGTTCCTGTTGCCGGCGTGGAGCATCCACCGGGGGTATGGCCCGGGCGGGCTGGTGCTGTACGTCTTCGGCCTGGGCTGCGCGGTGGTGTGCGCCGTGCCGCCGTTCTTCTCCGACGAGAAGCGGCTGCGCGTCGCGTGCACGGCCGGCGGCGTGGTGGTCACCGTGGTGTCCGCGCCGTTCGTGTTCGTGGGCGCCCTGTTCGCGAGGTTCCTCTACTACGGCACCCTGTACCTGGCCTTCCTCGCGCTCCCCGTCACCGCGGTGGCCGGCCTGGCCGCCGGGTTCCAGCGCGCCAAGGGGCGGGACCGCGGCCGTGGGCCGGCCCGCTTCGCCTGGGCGTGCGCGGCGCTGACGCTGACCGGCTGGCTGGCCGTCAGCGCCTGGATCCTGACGCTGCGCTGATCGTCAGGCCCGCGCGACCGCACTGTACGTGAGGTTCTTGAGGTCGTCGGCGAGGCGGCGGGCTGCTTCGGTCTCGATGGAGCCGCGTGATTCGATCTCCTCGCCGCCGCCCGCGTCGCGTGCCGAGGCGAGCCCGACCGAGGCGCGGGATCCTGGCCCGCGGCCGCCTGGGGTTGACGCCACCGCCCGGATCGGCAGGGAGGTCGGCTGGACCGCAGACGGCGTCAACTACCGCCTCGCCCGGCCGAGTCGCCGGTGGCACGTCCCCAACCGGACGGCGCCGGTGGGGCGGGCGTACGCGTTCGGCGTCCTCGTGGCGGACGTGTGGCCGCCGGCGTCTGCCCGCCGCACGTGACGGCCGTCAACCGGCCCGGCGTACGGGTCGGGGCCCGGTCGGGCGGGGTTGCGGACAGCGTCGGCGGCGCCTGCAGCACGGGCCGCTCTCGCCGGTCGCGGTCATCGGCAGGACCATCACGACCACCGCGGACGGCTGTTCGTCCACCTCCCCGGCGGCCGGCGTCTCGCGACGGCTCCCGTCCGGCTGATCGGGCCCGCTGCCGGGAACGGCGCGCGCGGCACGGAGAAACCATTCCAGTCGCGAGGCCCTCAGGCCGAGCGCCGCCGCGAGCTGTTGGACGGAGCGGCGCTGTGGTCGGAGCACCCGGCCCCGCTCGATGTCGCTGATCGTTCTCACACTGACCTGGGAACGCCGGGCGAGTTCCTCATGCGTGAATCCCACTTCACGACGAAGCGCCCTCAGCATGCCCCCGAATGCCGAATCCCCTTGTTGTGCCTTCGACATGTCACCCCCCAGAATCTTGGCGCATGGGAGCGCTCCCACACCCATCGGGAGCGTAGCAGCACCTTATGCCCAGGTCAGCCGTGACACGCGGCCGTGGCTCATACCGGAACAACGGGACGTGACGGCCTTTCAGTTCGAGGCAGTCCGAGGCCTTCAGGCCGAGGCGCGGACCGTCAGTTCGGTCGGCAGGATCACCTGACGACGCGGCCGCCCGGGGTCGGCGATCTCCTCGAGCAGCAGCTGGACCATCAACCGCCCCATCGCCTCGGTCGGTTGGCGAACACTGGTGAGGGGCGGCTCGGTGCTACGGGCGATGACGGAGTCGTCGAAGCCGACGACGGCCACGTCTCCCGGCACGTGCCGCCCGGCCTCGCGCAGCGCCCGGAACGCGCCCACGGCCATCAGGTCGGAGGCGCAGAACACGGCATCGAGGGTGGGCGTTTCGGCCAGGAGCTCGCACATCGCCGCGTAGCCGCCCGCCTCGGTGAAGTCGCCGTGGGCGACGAGCGCGTCCTCCGGAGCGAGGCCGGCCTCCGTGAGCGCCTCCCGGTACCCCGCCAGGCGTGCCCCGGCCGCTTCCATGGCGAGCGGCCCCGTGATGGTGGCCACTCTGGTGCGGCCGAGTCCGACCAGGTGCCGGACGGCCGCCCGGGCCCCGCCGGCGTTGTCGGCGTGGACGTAGCTCAGCGATTCGCGCTCGGACCGGCGGCCGCCCAGTACGGCCGGCATCCCGAGCTGTTCGAGCAGGTCGGGCAACAGGTCGTCCTGGCGCACCGAGACCAGGAGCACCCCGTCGACCCGACGCGCGGTGAGGTAGCGCGTCAGACGCTCGCGCTCGTCCTCATTACGGACCAAGGTCAGCAGCAACTGAAGGTCTGTTGAGGCGAGTTCGTCGGAGATCCCGGTGATGACGTCCGCGAAGTACGGCTCCGACCTCAACCGCGACAGGCTCTCCGGGACGACCAGGGCGACGACGTCGGTGCGCGAGGTCACCAGGGACCGTGCCGCCTGGTTGGGTACGTAGCCGAGCTCGGCGACGGCGTGCTCCACGGCCTCCCTCGCCCGGGCGCTCACCTTGGGCGAACCGTTGATGACCCGGGACACCGTTCCCCGGCTGACTCCCGCGCGGGCGGCCACGTCCTCCACCGTCGGTCGCGCGGCAGGCCGGGCACCTCCGGGGCCCGGCCTGTCAGTTCGGGGCATGATCACACTCCGGCGTGGCTCACTCTCGGGAGTGGCCATCCTACACGGCGTGAGAGCGCTCCCATCGACGCTTCCACGGGTGCTCCCACCGGCGCTCCCACGGGCCCGGCGCCCGTCGCCCGGTCGGGAGGGTGCCCGACCGGCCGACGGGACCGGCGGTCACAGGGGCATGCCCTGCCAGCCGCCGAGGTTGGTGGGCGTCGTGCCCGTGCGGAAGTAGACGCGGCCGTCCGTGCCGATGGCGAACACGTACAGGACACCGCCGCCGTCGACGATCGCGGTCGGGTAGTCGAGGACGGTGCCGCCGAGGTCCTGCCAGGCGCCGTAGCCGGCGTTCGGCGCGGTCTGGGCGGTGGTGCTCACGCCGCCGCCGCCGTTGCGCTCGAACAGGACGACCCGCCCGCCGAGGTTGGCCATCGCCGGCTCGCCCACGCCCTTGTGGCCGCCGAGGCTGGTCGGGGACTGGCTCCACGGTCCGCCGGGCCGGGTCTGGTAGCTGACGAGCATCGCGCCGGTTTCGGCCTCGCGGTAGGCGAGTTCGATGCGGCCGTCCTGGTCGAGCGCGGCCTTGGGCGGGCTGGCCGGCCGGGAGTTCGGGATCGGGCCCGGGCCGTTGATGGCGTCGTTCGGGGCGGTCTGCCACCAGTTGACGACCCCGTCGCGGGTGCTGGCGAAGACCTCGATCCTCCCGGCGCCGTTGCGGATCGCGGTGACGGGATCCTGGATGTCGGTGCCGTGCAGGTCGTCCCAGGTGGTCGTCCAGGCGCCGTTCGGGCTGGTCTGCCGGATCGCGCTGAGGCCGCCGCCGCCGTTCTTGACGAAGAGCTCCAGCCGGCCGTCCTGGGAGGCGACCACCGCGGGCACGCCGACCTGGCCCGCGTTGACGAGCCCGGCGTTGGGGTTGCCGAGGTCGGCCCAGCCGTCCCGCCACACGCCGTTGGGCGTGGTCTGCGGGACGGAGACGATGTGGTGGTCGGTGAGGCGGCGGGCGAAGACCTCCATCCGGCCGTCCGCGTTGGTGCCGACGGCGATGCCCGGCGCCAGCCGCCCGCCCGGGTCGGCGAACCGTGCAGGGCCGCCCCAACTGCCGTCCCCCTGGCGCCAGTACGTGTAGAGGGAGCCCGCCCGGACGACGAAGACCTGCGGCCGGCCGTCCTGGTTCAGCCCGGCCCAGGAGGTACCGCGCGACCAGCGGTAGTACATCCGGGAGAACCAGGCGGTTTCGTAGTTCCCCGAGTGGTCGTGGCTGGCGTACTCGGAGACGAACACGCCCTTGGTGCCGACCGTCGCCGGGTCGAGGTTCACCGGGCAGTCGCTGATGTTGTAGTCCCGGTAGTTCACCTGGACCAGCGAGCCGCCGTACTGGCTCGCCGCCATGCCCGCGAACTTCGCGGCGGAGATGTGGTCCGAGTGGTCGTCCTTGTAGCGGGTGTCCGGGAGTTCGTCCTGGGCCCGGAGCACGGTCGGCTGGTACGTCACCATGATCTGCCGCAGCACCTCGACGACGTCCGCCGCCGTGTAGGTCGACGGCCCGGACAGCGGGCTGTCCTTCGGGACGACCGTGGTGTCGGTGCCGCCGTTCAGCACGTTGGCGAGCCCGGCGTCGTGCAGGTTGAGGAAGATCAGGTGCACCGACCGGTCCTTGAGCATGTACCGCTCGACCTGCTTGCCCGCGACCGTCCACGCCTCGACCGCCCAGTGCCCGATCTCGTCGGTCGCCGGGTCGTTGTCGCCGACCCCGGTCATCCGGGAGTAGGCGTTGACGGCGCCCATCTGGCGGTTCCAGGTGCGCAGTGGGTCGCCGGCGGGGTCCCAGCAGCCGCCCGCGCACGGGTCACCGGTGATGTTCCCGGCGGTGACGAACACCGTGACGGACGGCGTGCCGTCGGCGAGGGCGTTGGACAGGTCCGGGTTCATGAACAGGATGTCGTCGTCCTCGTGGGCGACGACCTGCATGAACAGCGGCCCGGAGCCGGCGGCCATACGTGCGGCCGTACCCGCACCCGCACCCGCACCCGTACCCGTACCCGTGGCCGCGGAGGCTCGGGTCGCGGTCCCCTTGGCCAGGACGGGTGCGGCGAGGGCGGTCAGCGCGAGGGAGGTGAGGAGTTGCCGTCGTCCGATTGCCATGTGATGTCCCCTCATTCGAGATTTCGAGGTTCGACAGGTGATCACGCCAGGAGGAGATTGGCGGATTGTCGGGCGGAAAGTGCCCGAGACGGTATATCGCAAATTCCGTCAGGCGCGACAGTCAGCTGACGCACGATCAGGCCACTCCGTCTGCTTCCCGCCGATCTCGCCTGTACAGCGCGGTTTCTGCTGGAACTTCCCCATGGCTTCCGCCTGATGTTCCTCCTGGCGAATCCGGGCTGTCGGTGATTGCATGGTGGATGGCGAGCGGGCTCCGGGATTTCTCGGCGCATTCTCGGACTTCCTCCTCCGGGAAGCGGATCGCCGCCATTTCTTCGTCACCCGAACCATGCGGGAACATGGTTTTCCGTACCCGGTGAAAGGACTCCTGTGCACGTCGCCCACCGCCCACCGCGGGGCCGCCTGTCCGCCTTGACGGCAGCCGCCGTCGTCCTCGGCGCGTTCGCCGCCCTGCCGCCCGCGGCCCCGGCGAACGCGGCCGCCGGCTGCGGG
>NZ_LFVW01000164.1:0-20371 GCF_001182915.1 Kitasatospora sp. MY 5-36 | reverse complement strand
CGGGGGCGAGGGTTCGGCCTCGGCCTTGGCGTGCCGGGGCGGGACGGCCAGCTGGAGCACGTCGGCCAGCGTCCCGGCGTACCGGTCGGCGACGGTCCGGCACAGCCGCAGCAGCTGCGGGGTGAGCACCGGCTCGGGCGAGAGCACCTGGGCCAGCGGGGCGAGCGGGCCGGCGAAGTCGCTCTTCTCCAGCCGGGCGACGATGAACCCGTCGTGCAGTTCCCCGCCCTCGCGCTGGCCCTTCACCACCCGCGCCCCGAACCGCACCCGCACCCGCACCCCGGGCTGGGCCTCCTCGGCCATGGCGGCCGGCACGGCGTAGTCGAAGAACTTGTCGATGGTGAGCACGCCCTTGTCCACCACGACCCGGGCCACCGGCAGGTGTTCGGCCCGCTTGGCCCCGTGCCAGGTGCGCGGCTTGGCCCGCTTGACCGTCTCCCGGATGAACGCCAGCTGCTCCGGCTCGGCGGCCCCGTTCTCCCCTGTGCTGCTCATCGCCACCAAGTACTACCAGGTCACACCGACAATGCACGAAGCGGCGCCCACCCCCGAACGGGGACGGGCGCCGCTTCCGGGCGCTACGGGCCGAGCGTCAGAACGCTACGGGCCGGCGCTCGGGCACCGGGCTCAGGACGTCAGTCCTGGACGGCGGCCTTCAGCTGCTCCACGCGGTCGGTGCGCTCCCAGGTGAAGTCCGGCAGCTCACGGCCGAAGTGGCCGTACGCGGCGGTCTGGGAGTAGATCGGGCGCAGCAGGTCCAGGTCGCGGATGATCGCGGCCGGACGGAGGTCGAAGACCTCGGAGACGGCCTTCTGGATCGCCAGGACCGGCACCGACTCGGTGCCGAAGGTCTCCACGAACAGGCCGACCGGCTCGGCCTTGCCGATCGCGTACGCGACCTGCACCTCGGCGCGGCGGGCGAGGCCGGCGGCGACGATGTTCTTCGCCACCCAGCGCATCGCGTACGCGGCCGAGCGGTCCACCTTGGACGGGTCCTTGCCGGAGAAGGCGCCGCCACCGTGGCGGGCCATGCCGCCGTAGGTGTCGATGATGATCTTGCGGCCGGTGAGGCCGGCGTCGCCCATCGGGCCGCCGATCTCGAAGCGGCCGGTCGGGTTGACCAGCAGGCGGTAGCCCTCGGTGGTCAGCTTGATGCCCTGCTCGGCCAGCGCCTTCAGCTCCGGCTCGACGACGAACTCGCGGATGTCCGGGGTGAGCAGCGACTCCAGGTCGATGTCACTGGCGTGCTGGGTGGAGACGACCACGGTGTCGAGGCGGACGGCCTTGTCGCCGTCGTACTCGATGGTGACCTGGGTCTTGCCGTCGGGGCGCAGGTAGGGGATGGTCCCGTTCTTGCGCACCTCGGTCAGGCGGCGGGAGAGGCGGTGCGCCAGGGTGATCGGCAGCGGCATGAGCTCGGGCGTCTCGTCGGACGCGTAGCCGAACATCAGGCCCTGGTCACCGGCGCCCTGCTTGTCCAGGTCGTCAGCGCCGTCCCCCTGGGTGGAACCCTCGACACGGGCCTCGTACGCGGTGTCGACGCCCTGCGCGATGTCGGGCGACTGGGCACCGATGGACACCGACACGCCGCAGGAGGCGCCGTCGAAGCCCTTCTTGGAGCTGTCGTAGCCGATCTCCAGGATCTTGTCCCGGACGAGCTGGGCGATCGGCGCGTACGCCTTGGTGGTCACCTCGCCGGCCACGTGCACCTGGCCGGTGGTGATGAGCGTCTCCACGGCGACCCGGGACGTCGGGTCCTCCCGCAGGAGAGCGTCAAGGATGGTGTCGCTGATCTGGTCAGCGATCTTGTCGGGGTGTCCCTCGGTCACGGACTCCGAGGTGAACAGGCGGCGAGACACAGCGCTCCCTGGGGTTGCAGCGGCTGCTGACTGAAGTTCCCCGGCTCGTACCGGGGAACTCCGGAAAGACTTGATTCCTGGAGTCTAACGGTCTGGTTCCGCCGAACGTCACCCGCTTCAGGATTTCTCGACCGCCGCGCGAGCGAATCCGATCAGTTGCCGCCTGTTTCCAGCCGCTTTGCGACCAGGTCCCAGACCACGTCCGCGAGCGCCTCCTTCGGACCCACCGGAACGGCCGTCTCGCTGCCGTCCGAGCCCAGCACCACGGCCTCGTTGACGTCCGTGCCGAAGGCCTTGCCGTTGCCGACCTCGTTCACGACCAGCAGGTCACAGCCCTTGCGCGCGAGCTTGGCACGGCCGTTGGCGAGCACGTCGTCCGTCTCCGCCGCGAAACCCACCACGAGTTGGCCCGAACGGGCCCGGTGGGCCGAGAGCTCGGCCAGGATGTCCGGATTGCGGACCAGCGCGACCGCGGCCGGTTCGACCCCCTCGACCTTCTTGATCTTGCCGGTGGCGTACTCGGCGGGCCGGAAGTCCGCCACCGCCGCGGCCATCACCACGGCGTCCGCGTCCTTGACCGCCTCCAGCGCCGCCTCGCGCAGCTCCAGCGCGGTCGAGACGTGCACCACGTCCACCCCGGCCGGGTCCGGCAGCTCGGCGTTGGCCGAGAGCAGCGTCACCCGGGCCCCGCGCGCCGCGGCCGTCACGGCGAGCGCGTAGCCCTGCTTGCCGGAGGAGCGGTTGCCGAGGTAGCGCACCGGGTCCAGCGGCTCCCGGGTGCCGCCGGCCGAGACCACCACGTGCCGGCCGGCCAGGTCGGTCGGCACCGGCCCGCCGCGGCGCAGCACGGCCTTGCACGCCTCGAAGATCGCGGAGGGCTCGGGCAGCCGGCCCTTGCCGGTGTCCTTGCCGGTCAGCCGCCCGACGGCCGGCTCCAGCACGATCACGCCCCGGCGGCGCAGCGTGGCGACGTTGTCCCGGGTGGCCGGGTGCTCCCACATCTCGGTGTGCATGGCGGGCGCCAGCACCACCGGGCAGCGGGCGGTGAGCAGGGTGTTGGTCAGCAGGTCGTCGGCGAGGCCGTGGGCGGCCTTGGCGATCAGGTCGGCGGTGGCCGGGGCGACCACGACCAGGTCGGCCTGCTGCCCGATCCGCACGTGCGGCACCTCGTGCACGCGCTCCCAGGTCTCGGTGGCGGCCGGGCGGCCGGACAGCGCGGCCCAGGTCGCCTCGCCGACGAAGTGCAGCGCGGCCGCGGTCGGCACCACGGTGACCTGGTGGCCGGACTCGGTGAAGCGGCGCAGCAGCTCGCACGCCTTGTACGCGGCGATCCCGCCGCTCACGCCGAGGACCACGCGGGGGGCGTCCGCACTCAGAGTCATCTACCGGCCTTTCTCCGCATCGGGCTCCGCATCGGGAACGCGCCCACCCTACGGCCCCCCGGCCCCGCCCCGCACAGCGCCCCGGCCCGACCCCGTACGGCGCTCCGCACCGCGCTCCGGCGCCGGGAACGCCGGAGGGCCCGGCGGAAACGATTCCGCCGGGCCCTCCCGGAAATTCAGCGACCGCCTCAGGCAGCCTCGACCGCCTCGGCAGTCAGCATGCCCGCGTTGATCTCGCGCAGCGCGATCGACAGCGGCTTCTCGTGCACGTGGGTGTCGACCAGCGGGCCGACGTACTCCAGCAGGCCCTCGCCGAGCTGGGAGTAGTAAGCGTTGATCTGGCGCGCGCGCTTGGCGGCGTAGATCACGAGGCTGTACTTGGAGTCGGTGGCCTCGAGCAGCTCGTCGATCGGCGGGTTGATGATGCCCTCGGGCGCGGTCATGGAAGAGGACACGCTAAAACCTTCCGAAAGGGTGGAAAAGGCAGACAGGTCAGGCTACACCGAGCAAGGCTAGCAGTTCGGCCGCTACCTGCTCGACCGAGGTGTTGACAAGGGTCGTGTCGAACTCGGGCTCGGCCGCGAGCTCGATCTTGGCCGCCGCCAACCGCTTCTCGATCACGTCCTGCGACTCGGTGCCCCGGCCGGTCAGCCGGCGGACCAGCTCGTCCCAGCTCGGCGGGGCCAGGAAGACCAGCTGCGCCTCGGGCATCGACTCGCGCACCTGCCGGGCGCCCTGGAGGTCGATCTCCAGCAGCACCGGCTCGCCGCGCTCCAGCTTCTCCTGCACGGCCGCACGCGGGGTCCCGTAACGGTTCCCGGCGAACTCGGCCCACTCCAGCAGCTCGCCGTTGGCGACCAGCTTGTCGAACTCGTCGTTGTCGACGAAGTGGTACTGGACCCCGTTCTTCTCGCCGGGCCTCGGGTGCCGGGTCGTCGCCGACACCGAGAGCCAGACCTCGGGGTGCATCTTCCTCATATGAGCGACGACCGTGCTCTTGCCGACCCCCGAAGGGCCGGAGAGCACGGTCAGCCGCGGACGCTCACTCATGCACCGATTATCCCGGATCGCGGGGGATCCTGGGACCACGGGGGCACGGTCAGGCGGCGCCACCGCCGAACTCCCGCTCCAGGGAAGCGATCTGGTTCGTACCGAGGCCGCGGACACGCCGGCTCTCACTGATGCCGAGGCGCTCCATGATCTGCTTGGCGCGGACCTTGCCGACGCCGGGAAGGGACTCGAGCAGAGCCGAGACCTTCATCTTGCCGATCACGTCGTTGTCGGCCTTGCCGGCCTTGATCACCTCGTGCAGGGAGGCGCCGGAGTGCTTGAGCCGGTTCTTGACCTCGGCGCGCTCCCGGCGAGCCTCGGCGGCCTTGGCGAGCGCGGCGGTGCGCTGTTCAGGGGTAAGGGGCGGAAGGGCCACGCCGTTCACCTCAGGGTGTGGATGGATGGATTGAGCTAGGACTGGTTCGGTACCGAGGACACCGTCCGCAAGGGGAACCACAAGGCCCTGACCTGCGGGAGCCACGGAAATCGCGGCTCGCCGATGACCTATCGCCGGACACTACCCGGATTGCGGCGCCACGTCAGGAAAAGAACACGAAAAGTCCTGGTCAGCCAAGGCCGACCAGGACTTTCCAGGGCAAAATGACCGCGATTGCGAGACTTTGGCGGGGCCGATGTGACGGCGCTCACGTCAACTCGGCGGCCACCGCGCGGTCCTGCGGACACTCCGCAGGGTCACCACCTCGCTACCTGAAGGACGGGTTCCGCTACCAGGACCCGTCTTGCCGATCATTCCTGATCCGGGCTGACCGGCAGGACGGGCCCTACACGGCCCCCGCGAACTCCCCGACGAAGCGCTCCGCCGCCGCGCGCAGCGCCGGCACCGAGGGGCCGTGCTTGAGCACGTCGCGGCTGACGCTCGGCACCACGTTCATCACCGAGGCGCCGAAGACCCGCGGCAGGTCCGCCATGGTCGCGCCCTGGGCGCCGATCCCGGGGGCCAGCAGCGGGCCGTTGATGGCCAGGTCCACGCCCGCGTCGGCCAGCGTCGCGCCGACGACCGCGCCGAAGGAGCCGAGCGGCGCGGCGCCCTCGTTCTCGGCCGCCAGCTGCCGCAGCACCGAGGCCGCGACCGGCTCGCCGTCCGCGCCCACCGCGCGCTGCACCTCGGCGCCCTCGGGGTTGGAGGTGAGCGCCAGCGCGAACACGCCGCAGCCCTGCTCCCGGGCCAGGTCCAGGGCCGGGCGCAGCGAGCCGAAGCCCAGGTACGGGCTGACCGTCACCGCGTCCGAGAACAGCGGGCTGCCCGGCGACAGGAAGGCCTCGGCGTACGCGGCCATGGTGGAGCCGATGTCGCCGCGCTTGGCGTCCATCAGGACCAGCGCGCCGGCCGCCCGGGCCTCCTCCACGGTGCGCTCCAGCACCGCGACGCCCTTGCTGCCGAAGCGCTCGAAGAAGGCGGCCTGCGGCTTCAGCACGGCCACCCGGTCGGCCAGCGCCTCGACCACGGTGCGGCTGAAGGACTCCAGCCCGGCGAGGTCGTCGCCGAGCCCCCAGGCGGCGAGCAGGGAGGCGTGCGGGTCGATGCCGACGCAGAGCTGGCCGCGGGTGTCGAGGGCCTGGCGCAGCCGGGCGCCGAACGGGGCGAGGGTCATGTCGTCCTTTCCAGGACCGGTGGGTCCAGAACCGATGGGGGTGTTCACGAGCCGCGGACGGCGCTGCCGACGGCGTCGGCCAGGCTGCGGAAGCCGCCCGCGCGGACCTTGGCGGACAGGCCCTTGTGGATCCGCCGGCACCAGAACGGGCCCTCGTAGATGAAGGCGCTGTAGCCCTGGACCAGGTCGGCGCCGTGGACGATCCGCTGCCAGGCGTCCTCGGCGGTCTCGATGCCGCCGACCGAGACGAGGGTCAGCCGGCCCCCGGTGCGGGCGCGCAGCCGCCGGAGGACCTCCAGGGCGCGGGCCTTGAGCGGGGCGCCGGACAGGCCGCCCATGCCGATCTCCTCGACCCGCGCGGCGTCGGCGCGCAGGCCCTCGCGGCCGATCGTGGTGTTGGTGGCGATGATGCCGTCCAGGCCCAGCTCCAGGGCGAGGTCGGCGACCGCGTCGACGTCCTCGTCGGCCAGGTCGGGGGCGATCTTGACCAGCAGCGGCACGTGGTGCGCGGTGGTGCGGTCGGCGGCCTCGCGGACGGCGGAGAGCAGCGGCCGCAGGTGGTCCACGGCCTGGAGGTTGCGCAGCCCGGGGGTGTTCGGCGAACTGACGTTGACCACCAGGTAGTCGGCGTACTGGGCGAGCCGCTCGGTGGACTTCACGTAGTCGGCGACGGCGTCGGCCTCCTCGACCACCTTGGTCTTGCCGATGTTGACGCCGAGCACCGGGGTGGAGCTGGTGTGCGGGCGGGCGGCCAGCCGGGCGGCGACCCGGGCCGAGCCCTGGTTGTTGAAGCCCATCCGGTTGATCAGCGCGCGGTCCTCGACCAGGCGGAAGAGCCGGGGCGCCGGGTTGCCGGGCTGGGCCTCGCCGGTGACGGTGCCGATCTCGACGTAGTCGAAGCCGAGCATCGACAGGCCGTCGATGCCGACGCCGTTCTTGTCGAAGCCGGCCGCCAGGCCGAACGGGCCGGGCAGGTCGAGGCCGAGGGCGCGGGTGCGCAGGGCGCGGTCGCGCGGGGCGAGCACCAGCCGCACCAGGGTGCGCAGGCCGGGCACCGAGGAGGCGAGGCGGATCCAGAAGAAGGCGAGGTGGTGGGCCTTCTCGGGGTCCATCCTCTTGAAGAGCAGGTCGAACAGAAGCTTGTACAAGGGTGGTTCAACTCCCGGAGCGGATAACGGGCTTGCTCATGGAAGTGGGGGGCACCCGGCTGGCTCCGGTGCCCCCCACTGCGGTGGTGCTACTTGCGGCCGGCGTTGATCAGCTCGGCGTGCTCCTGGAGCGACATCACCCCGACCTCGTCGCGCAGCAGCGCGTCCATGCCCTGCACGGCCGCGCCCATCGCCTGGACGGTGGTCAGGCAGGGCACCGCGCGGGCCACGGCCGCGGTGCGGATCTCGTAGCCGTCGAGGCGGCCGCCGGTGCCGTACGGCGTGTTGATGATGAGGTCGACCTCACCGTCGTGGATCAGCTGGACGATGGTCCGCTCGCCGTTCGGGCCCTCGCCCTCGCTGTGCTTGCGCACCAGCGTGGACGGGATGCCGCCGCGGTGGAGCACCTCGGCGGTGCCGGCGGTGGCGAGCACCTCGAAGCCGAGGTTGACCAGCGCCCGGGCCGGGAAGACCAGGTTGCGCTTGTCCCGGTTGGCCACCGAGACGAAGACCTTGCCCTTGGTCGGCAGCGCGCCGTACGCGCCGGACTGCGCCTTCGCGTAGGCGGTGCCGAACACCTTGTCGATGCCCATGACCTCACCGGTCGAGCGCATCTCCGGGCCGAGCACGGTGTCCACGCCGCGGCCGTGGATGTCGCGGAAGCGGCTCCACGGCATCACGGCCTCCTTGACCGCGATCGGCGCGTCGGCGGGCAGCGTGCCGCCGTCGCCCTCGGCCGGGAGCAGGCCCTCGGCGCGCAGCTCGGCGATGGTGGCGCCGAGCGAGATCCGGGCGGCGGCCTTGGCCAGCGGCACGGCGGTCGCCTTGGAGGTGAACGGGACGGTCCGGGAGGCGCGCGGGTTGGCCTCCAGCACGTAGAGGATGTCCCCGGCCATGGCGAACTGGATGTTGATCAGGCCGCGGACGCCGACACCGCGCGCGATGGCCTCGGTGGAGGTGCGCAGGCGCTTGATGTCGTAGCCGCCGAGGGTGATCGGGGGCAGCGCGCAGGCGGAGTCGCCGGAGTGGATGCCGGCCTCCTCGATGTGCTCCATGACGCCGCCGAGGTAGAGCTCGGTGCCGTCGTAGAGGGCGTCGACGTCGATCTCCACCGCGTCGTCGAGGAAGCGGTCGATGAGCACCGGGTGCTCGGAGATCAGGCCCGCGTGGCGCTCCAGGTAGGAGGCGAGCGAGGCCTCGTCGTAGACGATCTCCATGCCGCGGCCGCCGAGCACGTAGGACGGGCGGGCGAGCACGGGGTAGCCGATCTCGTCGGCGATCGCCTTGGCCTCCTCGAAGGAGAAGGCGGTGCCGTGCTTGGGGGCCGGCAGGCCGGCGTCGCGCAGGACGCGGCCGAAGGCGCCGCGCTCCTCGGCGAGGTCGATCGCCTCGGGCTGGGTGCCGGCGATCGGCACGCCGTTGTCCTTGAGCGCCTGGGCCAGGCCGAGCGGGGTCTGGCCGCCGAGCTGGACGATCACGCCGGCGAGCGGGCCGGCCTGCTGCTCGGCGTGGACGATCTCCAGCACGTCCTCCAGGGTGAGCGGCTCGAAGTAGAGCCGGTCGGAGGTGTCGTAGTCGGTGGAGACGGTCTCCGGGTTGCAGTTGACCATGACGGTCTCGTACCCGGCGTCGGCGAGCGCGAAGGAGGCGTGCACGCAGGAGTAGTCGAACTCGATGCCCTGGCCGATGCGGTTCGGGCCGGAGCCCAGGATGATCACGGCGGGCTTGGTGCGCGGGGCGACCTCGTTCTCCTCGTCGTAGGACGAGTAGAAGTACGGGGTCTTGGCGGCGAACTCGGCGGCGCAGGTGTCGACGGTCTTGAACACCGGGCGGATGCCGAGGGCGTGCCGCACCTCGCGGACGACGTCCGGCTTCAGGCCGCGGATCTCGCCGATCTGCTGGTCGGAGAAGCCGTGCCGCTTGGCGTGGCGCAGCAGCTCGGGGGTGAGCTCCTCGGCCTCGGCCAGCTCGCCGGCGATCTCGTCCAGCAGGAAGAGCTGGTCGACGAACCACGGGTCGATCTTCGTGTACTCGAAGACCTCCTCCGCGGTGGCGCCGGCCCGGATGGCGTCCATCACGGTGTTGATCCGGCCGTCGGTCGGCACGGTGGCCTTGACCAGCAGCTCGGTCTTCTCCCCGAGCGGGCCGGTCCAGTTGAACTGGGAGCCCTTCTTCTCCAGCGAGCGCAGCGCCTTCTGCAGGGCCTCGGGGAAGTTGCGGCCCATGGCCATCGCCTCGCCGACCGACTTCATGGTGGTGGTCAGCGTGGCGTCGGCGCTCGGGAACTTCTCGAACGCGAACCGCGGCACCTTGACGACGACGTAGTCGAGGGTCGGCTCGAAGGAGGCCGGGGTCTGCTCGGTGATGTCGTTGGGGATCTCGTCCAGGGTGTAGCCGACGGCCAGCTTGGCGGCGATCTTGGCGATCGGGAAGCCGGTGGCCTTGGAGGCGAGCGCCGAGGAGCGGGAGACGCGCGGGTTCATCTCGATGACGATGACCCGGCCGTCCTCGGGGTTGACGGCGAACTGGATGTTGCAGCCGCCGGTGTCCACGCCGACCTCGCGGATGACGGCGATGCCGATGTCGCGCAGGATCTGGTACTCGCGGTCGGTGAGCGTCATCGCCGGGGCGACGGTGATCGAGTCACCGGTGTGGACGCCCATCGGGTCGAAGTTCTCGATGGAGCAGACGACCACGACGTTGTCGTTCTTGTCGCGCATCAGCTCCAGCTCGTACTCCTTCCAGCCGAGGATGGACTCCTCCAGGAGCACCTCGGTGGTCGGCGAGAGGGTCAGGCCCTGGCCGGCGATGCGGCGCAGGTCCTCCTCGTTGTGGGCGAAGCCGGAGCCGGCGCCGCCCATGGTGAAGGAGGGGCGGACGACGACCGGGTAGCCGCCGAGCGTGTCGACGCCGGCCAGTACCTCGTCCATGGTGTGGCAGATGACCGAGCGGGCGGACTCGCCGTGGCCGATCTTGGCGTTGACAGCCTCGACGACGCCCTTGAAGAGCTCGCGGTCCTCGCCCTTGTTGATCGCCTCGACGTCGGCGCCGATCAGCTCGACGCCGTACTTCTCCAGCGTGCCCGCCGCGTGCAGCGAGATCGCGGTGTTGAGCGCGGTCTGGCCGCCCAGGGTCGGCAGCAGCGCGTCGGGGCGCTCCTTGGCGATGATCTTCTCGACGAACTCCGGGGTGATCGGCTCGACGTAGGTGGCGTCGGCGATCTCCGGGTCGGTCATGATCGTGGCCGGGTTGGAGTTGACCAGCACGACCCGCAGGCCCTCGGCCTTGAGGACCCGGCAGGCCTGCGTACCCGAGTAGTCGAACTCGGCGGCCTGGCCGATCACGATCGGACCGGAGCCGATCACCAGGACGGACTTGATGTCAGAGCGCTTAGGCACGCTGGCCCTCCATGAGCTTCACGAAGCGGTCGAACAGGTAGGCGGCGTCGTGCGGACCGGCGGCCGCTTCGGGGTGGTACTGCACGCTGAAGGCGGGGACGTCGAGTGCCTGGAGGCCCTCGACCACGTCGTCGTTGAGGCAGACGTGGGAGACCTCGACCCGCCCGTAGGGGGTGTCGCTCACCTTGTCCAGCGGGGCGTTCACGGCGAAGCCGTGGTTGTGGGCGGTCACCTCGACCGTGCCGGTGGTGCGGTCCTGCACCGGCTGGTTGATGCCGCGGTGGCCGTACTTGAGCTTGTAGGTGCCGAAGCCCAGGGCGCGGCCGAGGATCTGGTTGCCGAAGCAGATCCCGAAGAACGGGGTCTTGCGCTCCAGCACGCCCTGCGCCACGGCGACCTGGTGGTCGGCGGTGGCCGGGTCGCCCGGGCCGTTGGAGAAGAACACGCCGTCCGGGTTGACGGCGTAGAGGTCCTCCAGGGTGGAGTTCGCCGGCAGCACGTGCACCTCGATGCCGCGCTCGGCCATCCGCTGCGGGGTCATCGCCTTGATGCCGAGGTCCAGCGCGGCGACGGTGAACTTCTTCTCACCGATCGCGGGCACCACGTACGCCTCGGTGGTGGCGACCTCGGCGCACAGGTCGGCGCCCTTCATCTCGGGCGACTGCTGCACCCGGGCCAGCAGGGCGGCCTGGTCGGCCAGCGCCTCGCCGGAGAAGATGCCGCAGCGCATCGCGCCGCGCTCGCGCAGGTGGCGGGTCAGCGCGCGGGTGTCGATGCCGCTGATGCCGACGACGCCCTGGTCGACCAGTTCCTCGTCGAGCGAGCGGCGGGAGCGCCAGTTGGAGGCGACCCGGGCGGGGTCGCGCACCACGTAGCCGGCGACCCAGATCTGCTTGGACTCGTCGTCCTCGTCGTTCCAGCCGGTGTTGCCGATCTGCGGGGCGGTCATCACGACCACCTGGCGGTGGTACGACGGGTCGGTGAGGGTCTCCTGGTAGCCGGACATGCCGGTGTTGAAGACCGCCTCGCCGAAGGTCTCGCCGATGGCGCCGTAGGCCTGTCCGCGGAACGTCCGGCCGTCCTCCAGGACGAGCACGGCAGGCACTCGTTCCCGCCGTTGGCGCTGCGTGGTGGGGGCAGGTGCGGTCATTGCGCGGCCTCTTCCGTCTTCGTCTTCGTACGTGTTGCGAGTTGGGCGACCGCCTCGACCCAGGCGGCGTGCTCATCGGGGTGGTCGGCCCGGAAACCGGAGTCCAGCTCGGCGCCCTCGTGCGTCCAGGTGACGACGAGCAGCCCGGAGGGGACGACCTTGCCGGCGATCCCGGAGTCCGTACGGGCACCGGTCAGGTGCTCGGCCGGGATCCAGAAGTCGACGTCGCCCGGGCGCTGCACCAGCAGGCCGTCCTCGCCGAGGGTGAGGTCGGCGCGGCTGCGGGTGCCCAGGCCGTGGGCGACGACCCGGTCCAGCCAGTTCCCGGCGGTGGTCGTGCCGTGGTACCGGCCGCTGGTCTCCAGGATGGTGCGCCCGGCGCGGGCCGGCACGGCCGGCAGCGGCGGGATCCCGGACTGCAGGGTGCGCCGCCAGTTCCAGCCCTGGCGCATCAGCCAGTAGACGAGGCCGATCACGATCAGCAGGCCGATGGACCAGCCGATGTACCCGGGCCAGTCGGTGACCTTCGCCTGCTCCTGGGCGAGCGTGGCGCGGTCCATCACGCCTCGCCCCGCTCGGCGAGCTCGCCGGCCAGCACGGTGGCGCGCCCGCGCAGGAAGGTGGCGTGCACCCGTCCGGGCAGGTCCAGGCCCTTGTAGGGGGTGTTGCGGCTGCGGGTGGCGAAGCTGTCCGGGTTCACGGCACCACGGTACGCGGGATCGAACAGCACCAGGTTGGCGGGCTCACCCACCGAGATCGGCCGGCCGTGGCCGGTGAGACGGCCGATCCGGGCCGGGCGGTGCGACATCCGGTCCGCGACGCCCTCCCAGTTCAGCAGGCCGGTGTCGACCATGGTCTGCTGCACGACCGACAGGGCGGTCTCCAGGCCGACCATGCCCATCGCGGCCACGGCCCACTCGCAGTCCTTGTCCTCGGCCGGGTGCGGCGCGTGGTCGGTGGCGACGGCGTCGATGGTGCCGTCGGCGAGCGCCTCGCGCAGTGCCCGGACGTCCTCGGCGGTGCGCAGCGGCGGGTTCACCTTGTAGACCGGGTCGTAGGTGCGGACCAGCTCGTCGGTGAGCAGCAGGTGGTGCGGGGTCACCTCGGCGGTGACGTCCCAGCCCTTGGACTTGGCCCAGCGGACGATCTCGACCGAGCCGGCCGTGGAGAGGTGGCAGACGTGCAGCCGGGAGCCGACGTGCGCGGCGAGCAGCACGTCGCGGGCGATGATCGACTCCTCGGCGACGGCCGGCCAGCCGCCGAGCCCGAGCTCGCCGGAGACCTGGCCCTCGTTCATCTGGGCGCCCTCGGTGAGCCGCGGCTCCTGGGCGTGCTGGGCGACGACGCCGTCGAAGGCCTTGACGTACTCCAGGGCGCGGCGCATCAGCACCGCGTCGTCCACGCACTTGCCGTCGTCGGAGAAGACCCGGACGTCGGCGGCGGACTCGTGCATCGCGCCGAGCTCGGCGAGCTGCTTGCCCTCCAGGCCGACGGTGACGGCGCCGACCGGCTGCACGTCGCAGTAGCCGGCCTCCTGGCCGAGCCGCCAGACCTGCTCGACCACGCCGGCGGTGTCGGCCACCGGGGTGGTGTTGGCCATCGCGTGCACGGCGGTGAAGCCGCCCATCGCGGCGGCCCGGGTGCCGGTGAGCACGGTCTCGGCGTCCTCGCGGCCGGGCTCGCGCAGGTGGGTGTGCAGGTCGACCAGGCCGGGCAGGGCGATCAGCCCGGTGGCGTCGATCTCGATGTCCGCCTCGACCGTCAGGCCGGTGCCGATCGCCTGGACGACGCCGTCGGCGAGGTGGAGGTCCTGCGGGGCGCCGCCCAGGATCTTGGCGTTGCGGATCAGGTAGCTGGTCACTGGGCGGTCTCCACGGAGTCGGTACGGGGGGTGTCGGTGGGCGCGTCGGCGAAGACGGCGCCGCCGAGCAGCAGGTAGAGGACGGCCATCCGGACGGAGACGCCGTTGGCGACCTGCTCGATCGCGGTGCAGCGCGGCGAGTCGGCGACCTCGGCGGTGATCTCCATGCCGCGGACCATCGGACCGGGGTGCATCACGATCGCGTGGTCCGGCAGCTGGGCCATCCGGCGGCCGTTCATGCCGTAGCGACGGCTGTACTCGCGCTCGGTCGGGAAGAACGCGGCGTTCATCCGCTCGCGCTGCACCCGCAGCATCATCAGCGAGTCCGTCTTGGGCAGCACGCTGTCCAGGTCGTAGCTGACCTCGCAGGGCCAGTTCTCGATCCCGATCGGCAGCAGGGTCGGCGGGGCGACGAAGGTCACCTGCGCGCCGAGGGTGTTCAGCAGGTGGACGTTGGAGCGGGCGACCCGGCTGTGCAGGACGTCGCCGACGATGGTCACCCGGCGGCCCGCGAGGTCCTGGCCGGCGCCCGGGTTGAGGTGGCGGCGCATGGTGAAGGCGTCGAGCAGCGCCTGGGTGGGGTGCTCGTGGGTGCCGTCACCGGCGTTGATCACACTGCCGTGCAGCCAGTCGGACTGGGCCAGCCGGGCCGGGGCGCCGGAGGCGTGGTGGCGGATGACCACCGCGTCGGCGCCCATCGCCTGGAGGGTCAGCGCGGTGTCCTTGAGGCTCTCGCCCTTGGAGACCGAGGAGCCCTTGGCGGAGAAGTTGATGACGTCGGCCGAGAGCCGCTTCTCGGCGACCTCGAAGGAGGTCTTCGTCCGGGTGGAGTCCTCGAAGAAGAGGTTGACGACGGTGCGGCCGCGCAGCGTGGGCAGCTTCTTGACGGCCCGGCCGGAGAGCTGGGCGAGCTCCTCGGCGGTGTCCAGGATCAGCAGCGCGTCGTCGCGGCTGAGATCGGCGGCGGAGACGAGGTGGCGCTTCACGCGGGCTACTCCGGGAGGTGCGGTTCGGAAGACTGGGGGGCCAGGGCCTGCGAGGAGCGCTGGGCGAAGTCGCGGTCGCCGACCAGGACGGCGTCCACGCCGTCGCGGTCGGCGAGGCGCACCTGCACGGCCTCGCGCAGCGAGGTGGGGAGGTTCTTGCCCACGTAGTCGGCGCGGATCGGCAGCTCGCGGTGGCCGCGGTCGACCAGGACGGCGAGCTGGACGGCGCGCGGGCGGCCGATGTCGCTCAGCGCGTCGAGCGCGGCGCGGATGGTGCGGCCGGAGAAGAGCACGTCGTCGACCAGGATGACGAGCTTGCCGTCGATGCCGCCGGGCGGGATCTCGGTGTGCTCCAGGGCCCGGGCGGGCTTCAGCCGCAGGTCGTCCCGGTACATGGTGATGTCCAGGGAGCCCAGCGGGATCTCGCGCCCGGTGATCTGGGCCAGCCGGTCGTGCAGGCGGCGGGCGAGGTGGACGCCCCTGGTGTGGATGCCGAGCAGCACGACGTCCTCCGCGCCCTTGGCGCGCTCGACGATCTCGTGCGCTATCCGGGTGACGACCCGGGCGATGTCCGTGCCGTCGAGCACCTGGTGCGGCGGCCGCGGCGTGGGTTCGTGGTGTGTGGTCATGCCGAAGCGGACCTCCTTCCCCGCCTCACTGGACGGGCCTTAAAGGATGTCTGGGATGGCCCCCGCCGACCGGGCGCGGGCTTCGGTCATCCTACCAGCGCGCCGGACGGCAAACAGACGTCCACCATTCCGCTTCCCCGGGTTAACACTCCGGACGCGCCGCCGATGCGGGCCATTCGCACGACTGCCCCATTCGGCTTGACGCAACTACCTTACTCTACGTAACCTCACAGTGAGTTACGAGACGGACGTCGGACCCACCGGTAACGGCGTCGGCAATCGCCCGTGACCCACCACTGAACGCGAAGCAATCTCGTCCGGGGAGATCAATGTCCAGCGACTACGCGAAGCAACTCGGAGGCAAGCTCCGAGCGATCCGCACTCAGCAGGGTCTCTCCCTGCACGGTGTCGAGGAGAAGTCCCAGGGGCGCTGGAAGGCAGTCGTCGTCGGTTCGTACGAGCGTGGTGACCGTGCGGTCACCGTGCAGCGACTGGCCGAACTGGCGGAGTTCTACGGCGTCCCGGTCCAGGAGCTGCTGCCCGGCGGTACGCCCGGCGGCGCGGCCGAGCCGCCGCCGCGCCTGGTCCTCGACCTGGAGAGACTGACCCAGGTCCCCTCCGAGAAGGCCGGCCCGCTGCAGCGCTACGCGGCGACCATCCAGAGCCAGCGCGGCGACTACAACGGCAAGGTGCTGTCGATCCGCCAGGACGACCTGCGCACCCTGGCCGTGATCTACGACCAGTCCCCGTCGATCCTCACCGAGCAGCTGATCTCCTGGGGCGTGCTGAACCCCGACGCGCGCCGTGCGGTGCGCGAGGAGGATGCGAGCTGAGGCTCACCGCACCGGCTCCCGCCAGCGGATCCAGGCACGACCCAGCACTCGCGCCACTAGTGCTGGCAAGCAGAAACGTCACGGCGCGGCTCCCCAGACCGGGGGCCGCGCCGCGGTGTAGCCACACCACCCCGGGGCGGCGGAGGCGTCAGCAGACCGTCCCCAGGCTGTAGCCGGGCTGCGCCGCCACGCCGTCCAGCCGGACCGGCCGGTCGGCCGGGGCCCACTCCTGCCCGCCGCTCGACCAGGCCCAGGAGGCCGGCAGGTACTCCCCGCAGGAGGCCGCCGAGCCCTGCGAGCCGTGCAGCACCGCGACGCCCGGCAGCTCCAGGGCCAGCCCGGTGCAGAGCACCGCGCAGACCAGCTCCAGGTCCTCGTCGTTGATCCGGACCACGCCGTCCTCCCACTGGAGCACCCGGGCCGCGGCGGTCAGCCCGCCGCCGGGCGCGTCCACCCGCAGGCGCAGCTCGTACACCCCGGCGCCCGCGCCGACCAGCATCCGCCGGAACACCTCGCCCCCGCGCTCGTAGGCGGCGCGCACCCAGGCGGCGTGCTCCTCGTCGGACGCGCCCGCGCCCCCGTACAGGCCCCCGTCGAGCAGCAGGTCGGCGTGGCAGAGCGTCAGCCCGTTCTCCCGGGCGCGCACCAGGCGCGGCACGAAGTCCCCGGCCAGCTCCTCGCCCTGATAGGCCAGCAGCTGGGTCTGCAGGGCCGGGTTGACCAGGTAGCGGTCGCGGGCCGCGGGCTCGGCCGGGTCCAGCCCGTTCAGCAGGCAGAACTCCTCGAAGTCCTGCGGGTGGAACGTCCGGGCCCGGACGGTGTCGAACCGCTCCAGCGCCTCGGCCAGCAGGTCGGCGGTGTCGGCCAGGTAGCGCTCGTGGTCGGGGGCGTCGGAGATCCCCCAGGCGCGGGCCCGGGCGAAGTCCGCGGCGTTGGTGAGCACTCCGATGACGAACGCCTGCTCGGCGCCCTCGACCCGCCGCGGCCGGTGCGACCGCACCACGGGCCGCGAGCCGCCGGCGGTGCAGTCGGAGTTACGGCGGGCGCGCCCCAAATGACTCATCGGTGGCTCCTGGCTTCAGGGGAGGACGGTCGGCGGCAGGCGTGCCGCTGACCGTCTTCCTCCCCATCCGCGCGCGTCGCACACGTACGGCGTGTCACAGGAATGTAACCACCGGTAATGCGGGTCGCGCGGGCGTCAGGCGGAGCGGGGCGCGCGGGCCAGCTGGCGGGACTGCGCGACCAGGCGGCCGGACTCGTCCCAGACCTCCGCGTCCTCCTCGAAGTAGCCGCCGGCCAGGTTGCGGGTCGCGTGGGTGACCCGCAGCCAGCCGGGCACCGGCCTGGCGCGCAGGTGGACGGTCAGCTCGACGGTGGGGGCCCAGCCCGGCAGGCCGAGGTCGAAGGTGACCGGCGGCAGCGCGTCGGCGACCAGCAGGAGGAGCAGCGGGTCGGGCTCGCGGCCGTCGGCGAGCCGGAACCAGCCCTGGATCCGCCCGTTGCCGGAGGGCTGCCCGAGCGCCCAGCCGATGGTGGCCGGGTCCAGCCGCAGGTCGAACCGCTCCAGCAGGGCGGCCTGGGCGATCAGCTCCTTGGGCGCGTGCTCGACGCCGATGCACTGGTCCGGCGGCGGCAGCTGCGGCGGCAGCGCGCTGGTGCGCACCTCGCCGTCGGCGGTGGCGAGGTCGCCGTGGCTGGCCACCACACGCAGCCGCTCGACGCCGTCCTGGCTGAGCGAGGCGGTGCCGGTGGACAGGCCGCGGCCGGTGCGCAGCACCTCGGTGCGGACGGTGGCCGGGCCGGGCGTGGAGGCGGACAGGTAGTAACCGCTGATCGACACCGGGTCCGGGTGGGTGCCGTGCTCCAGCGACAGCGCGTGTCCGGCCACCGCGAGCAGCAGTCCGCCGTTCACCCCGCCGCCGATCTGCCAGCCGGCGCCGAGCTCGGCCTCGTAGCGACCGGCCTCCTCGGGGTGCCTGGTCAGGGCGATGCCCTGGTCGAACTCGCTGCGGATCGCCGTGGTCATGTGGGGGGACCTGCCCTTCACGCGTGCTTCCGGACGTCAAGTTACTGACAAGTAGGCCCTCACCCTACGCCGCCCGGATGAAACGCGGAACGGCCGCCGGACACCTGTTCGGGTCCGACGGCCGTTCACGGGATTCGACCACTCAGCGGCGGATGCTCGGCTTCAGCTCGAGGAAGCGGGCGAGCAGGCCGTTGACGAAGGCCGGGGAGTCGTCCGTGGAGAACTCCTTGGCGATCTCGACGGCCTCGTCCAGGACGACGGCGTCCGGGACGCCGTCCTCCCAGATCAGCTCGTACGCACCGAGCCGCAGGACGTTGCGGTCCACGATCGGCATCCGGTCGAGCGTCCAGCCCACGGCGTACTGCTCGATCAGGTCGTCGATGCGACGAGCGTGCTGGACGTACCCCTCGATGAGCTCCATGGTGTACTCACCGACCTGCGGGGTGCCCTCGTCGGGCTTGGGCTCGCGGGCGCGGGCCACCCAGTCGGCGAGGACCTGCTGCGGGTCTACCCCACGGTGGTCGGCCTCGAAGAGGATCTGGAAGGCCCGCGTGCGGGCCTTGCTGCGTGCGGCCGACACGGACTTACTTCACCCGGCCGAGGTAGCTGCCGTCGCGGGTGTCGACCTTGACCTTCTCACCGGTGGTGACGAAGAGCGGCACCTGGATCTCGGCGCCCGTCTCCAGGGTGGCCGGCTTGGTGCCACCGGTCGAGCGGTCGCCCTGGACGCCCGGCTCGGTCTCGGCGATGGTCAGCTCGACCGCGGCCGGGAGCTCGATGTAGAGGACCGAGCCCTCGTTCTGCGCGACGAGGGCCTCGAAGCCCTCCAGCAGGTACTTGGCGGCGTCGCCGACGACCGACGGCTCGATGGTCAGCTGGTCGTAGGTGTCCATGTCCATGAACACGAAGTTCTCGCCGTCCTTGTACGAGAACTGCATGCCGCGCTTGTCGACGTTGGCGGTCTCGACCTTGGTGCCCGCGTTGAAGGTCTTGTCGACGACCTTGCCGGTCAGGACCTCCTTGAGCTTGGTACGCACGAAGGCCGGGCCCTTGCCGGGCTTGACGTGCTGGAACTCGACGACGGACCAGAGCTTGCCGCCCTCCAGCTTGAGGACCATGCCGTTCTTGAGATCGTTCGTGGAAGCCACGGGCGCACTTACTCCTGTATAGCTGTCAAGGAACCAAGGGATTGCGTCCTGCCGCCCACGGCCCCGGGGGCCGCGGTCACAGGGCGAGGAGCTCCTTGGTGGTGATGGTGAGCAGCTCGGGCCCGCCCTCCTCAAGGGGGCGCACGACGAGCGTGTCCTCGATCCGGACGCCGCCCCTGCCCGGGAGGTGAACCCCCGGACCGACGGTGACCGGCACGCGGCTGTCCAGTTTACCCATGTCCGCCGGACCGAGGCGCGGCGCCTCCCGGATCTCCAGCCCGATGCCGTGGCCCACCGGGTGCGGGGAGGGCTCGGTGTGGCCGGCCGCCTCCAGGACCTGCCGGGCGGCCCGGTCGGGTACGCACTGCTCCACGCCTGGTCCGAGCGCCTCCCGCCCGGCCCGCTGGGCCCGGAAGACCAGCCGGTGCAGCTCCACCTGCCAGGGCGCGGGGGCGGCGCCGATCACGAAGGTGCGGGCGGTGGAGACGCCGTAGCCGCGGTACTGGGCGCCCATCACCACGGTCAGGAAGTCGCCCTCCTCCACCCGGCGGTCGGTCGGCTGGTGGGCGGCCTGGCCGGAGTGGCTGCCGGTGCCGACCGAGACCGGGAAGGCCGCCCGGTCGGCGCCGTGGTCGATCATCCGGCGCTCCAGCTCCATCGCCAGGTGCCGCTCGGTGCGGCCGACCAGGATCGACTCCAGTAGCTCGCCCAGCGCCTGGTCGGCGATCTCGGCGGCGATCCGCAGGTCCGCGATCTCGTGCTCGTCCTTGACCACCCGCAGCCGCTCGACCGTCCGGCCGAGGTCCACCAGCCGGGTCCCCGCTATCAGGTCGCCCACCGCCCGGTGCCGGCTGACGGTCAGGTCGTGCTCCTCCACCGCCAGGCCCGACACCCCGGAGCGGGTGGCCGCGGCCGCGGCGGCCAGCGCGGTGTCCGAGCCGGCCGCCACCGGCAGCCGGGTGACGTCCGGGGCGATCAGGTGCTCCCCGGTGTCGTCCGGCGGCAGGTCGTCCGGCAGCGCCAGCAGCGCCCGCTCCCTGGTCAGCAACAGGCTCGCCCCGCAGGGCGCGCAGCCCGTCAGGTACCGCACGTTCGCCGCACGGGTGATCAGCGCCGCATCGGCCCCGGCCGCGCCGCAGTGCTCCCTCACCCGCTCCCGCCGCCCCGCGTACGCATCCGCCATGCGTCGAGCCTACGAACCCCCGGCCCGAAGCGCCCGCCGAGCACCCCCGCCAGAACCCCCGGTGCCCCTTGCGCGCCCCCCGCGCGACCGCGCCGTCGCCCTTCG
>NZ_LFVW01000163.1:0-20655 GCF_001182915.1 Kitasatospora sp. MY 5-36 | reverse complement strand
CCCGGCCGACGGCGCTCCGCAGGCCGCCGGGGAGCGCTCCGGCTCGGGCGCCCCGACCGGCCCCGCCGTACCACCGCTGCCCGCCCTCGGCCGGGTGCAGCCCCGGACCGCCGCCGTGCCGGAACTCCGGGCCGCCAGCGACGAACGGGAGTTGGACGCGGCCCTGGCCGAACTCTCCCTGATGGTCGGCCTGGAGCCGGTCAAGCGCCAGGTGCGGGCGCTGTCCGCCCAGTTGAGAATGTCGCGGCTGCGGGCCGAGCAGGGCCTGCCCGTCCAGCCGCCGAAGCGCCACTTCGTCTTCTCCGGCCCCTCGGGCACCGGCAAGACCACCGTGGCCCGGATCCTCGGCCGGGTCTTCCACGCCCTCGGCCTGCTCTCCGGCGACCACCTCGTGGAGGCCCAACGCGCCGACCTGGTGGGCGAGTTCCTCGGCCAGACGGCCGTGAAGGCGAACGAGCTGATCGACTCCGCGCTGGACGGCGTGCTGTTCATCGACGAGGCGTACAGCCTCTCCAACTCCGGCTACACCAAGGGCGACGCGTACGGCGACGAGGCGCTCCAGGTGCTGCTCAAGCGCGCCGAGGACAACCGGGACCGGCTGGTGGTGATCCTGGCCGGCTACCCCGAGGGCATGAACCGGCTGCTCGCCACCAACCCCGGCCTCAACTCCCGCTTCACCACCCGGGTCGACTTCCCCAGCTACCGCCCCGGCGAGCTGACCGCGATCGGCGCCGCGCTGGCCGGCCGGGACGGCGACGGCTGGGACGAGGACGCCGCCGAGGAGCTGGCCAGCATCTGCACCCACGTGGTCCGCGAGGGCTGGATCGACGAGCTGGGCAACGGCCGGTTCATCCGCACCCTGTACGAGAAGTCCTGCGCCTACCGGGACCTGCGGCTGACGCTGCTGCGCGAGCCGCCGGGCCGGGAGGACCTGGCCACCCTGCGGCTGCCGGACCTCGTCCAGGCGTACGGGGAGCTGATCGACGGCCGGAGCTGATCCCCGCACCGGCCCCCTGCTCAGCCCCTGAGGAGCGCGGCCTCCCGCTCCCGGTCCAGCCCGACCCTGACCCGGTCGCTCCGCTGCGGCGCGCTGCCGCCGATGGACCGCAACCAGGCCCAGGTGGACTCGACGGTCTCGGCGACCGGGCGGCAGCGCAGCCCGGCGCCGAGCGCGCGCTCGACCGAGCCGGTGTGCAGGAAGTCGTACAGCTCGCCGGGCGCCAGCCAGATCGGCAGCTCGGTCCACGGCTCGACGCCCGCCGCGAGGATCCGCTCCGGGTCCGTCCAGCGCAGTTCGGCGTCCGAGCCGGTGGCCCGTACGCAGGCCTCCAGCAGCTCGCCCATGGTGGCGTGGCCGGACGGGCCGACCAGGTTGTACGGGCCGCCGAGCCGGGCCGCCGAGGCGTCCAGGAGCCAGGCCGCGAGGTCGCGCACGTCGATGTACTGGAGGGCCAGGTCGCGCGGCCCGGGAGCGAGCACCGGGCCGCCCTCGGCGATCCGGTTGAGCCACCAGGGCAGCCGGCCGATGTCCTCGTGCGGGCCGATGATCAGCCCGGCCCGGGCGAGCAGCGCCCGCCCGCCGAACTCCGCCTCCAGCGCCAGCTCCGCGCCGCGCTTGGCCTCGGCGTAGGGCACCTCGCCGGTGAGGTCCGGGGAGGAGGCGACCACCGGCGCGGCCTCGCCGGCCCCGGCCACCAGCGGGTGGTCGTACACCGACCGGCTGGAGACGTAGGCGTAGTGGCCGACCCGGCCGTTCAGGAGGCGGGCGCTGTCGCGCACCGCCGCGGGGGCCCAGGACCAGGTGTCCACCACCGCGTCCCACTCCCCCGTGCCGAGCGCCGCGAGGCCGTCCGGCGCGGTGCGGTCGCCCGTCAGCACCCGGACGCCCCCGGGCGCGGGCTGCGTGCCGCGGTTGAGGGCCGTCACCTCCCAGCCCCTGGCCAGCGCCTCCTCGGCGACGACCCGTCCGACGAACCCGGTTCCACCCAGCAGGAGAAGTCTCATGCCGACCACCCTGCTACCAGGGTGGCCGGCATGGGAACGGGTGCATGCTCAGGGCAGAATCGCCAGGAGCGGACACGCCGTCGGCGAAAGCCGGAACTCTCCGGGGAGGCGCCGGCCGACGGGCGTCAGGCCGTGGCGCGGTGGTCCGGGTCGTGCATCTCGCCGACCAGCTCCTCCAGCACGTCCTCCAGCATGACCACGCCGAGCGTGCGCCCGTCCTGGTCCAGCACGGCGGCCAGGTGGCAGGTGGCCCGGCGCATCGCGCCGAGGGCGTCGTCCAGCGGGAGGCTGCCGCGCAGCACCGTGATCGGCCGCCACAGGCGGGCCGGGACGGGTGCCGAGGGGTCGTCCACGTCGAGGATGTCCTTGAGGTGGACGTAGCCGAGGTAGCCGTGGCCGGCCGGGTCGCCGTCGGTGACCGGGAAGCGCGAGAAGCCGGTGCGCAGCGCCAGCTCCTCGACCTCGGCGGCGGTCGCCTTGGTGTCCACGGTGACCAGCTGCTCGGGCTTGAGCAGCACCTCGGTGACCGGGCGGCGGCCCAGCTCCAGGGCGTCCTCCAGGCGCTCCTGGCGGCTCTCGTCGAGCAGCCCGGCGTCCCGGGAGTCCGCCAGCAGGTACATCAGCTGCTCGGTGGTGAAGACCGACTCGACCTCGTCCTTGGCGTCCACCCGAAACAGCTTCAGGATGCCGTTGGCGGAGGCGTTCAGCGCCCGGATCACCGGGGCGAGCCAGCGGGCCAGCCGGTCCAGCGGCGGGCCGAGCCAGAGCGCGGCCTTCTCCGGGCCGGCCATGGCCATGTTCTTCGGCACCATCTCGCCGAACACCATGTGCAGGAAGACCACGAGGGCGAGCGAGATGCCGAACGAGAGCGGGTGCATCAGGCCGGACGGGACGCCGATCGCGTGGAACGGGCCCTCCAGCAGGGAGGCGATGGTCGGCTCGGCGAGGGCGCCGAGGCCCAGCGAGCAGACCGTGATGCCGAGCTGGGCGGCGGCCAGCATCGCCGAGACGTTGGACAGCGCGTGCAGCACGGTGCGGGCGCGCTTGTGCCCGGCCTCGGCGAGCGGCTCGATCTGGCTGCGGCGCACCGACACCACGGCGAACTCGGCGCCGACGAAGAAGGCGTTGCCGAGCAGGAGCAGCAGCGCGACGGCCAGTTGCAGGGCGGTCATCGGCCCTCCTCCCGGTCCTCGTCGAAGCGCGCGGGCGCGGTGGTGCGCTCCACCCGGACCTCGGTGGTGCGGTGGCGGTCGACACCGGTCACGGTGAACCGCCAGCCGGGCAGCTCGGCCTGCTCGCCCACCTCGGGGAGCTTGCCGAGCAGGTCGGCGACCAGGCCGGCCAGGGTCTCGTACGGACCGTCCGGGGCGTTCAGGCCGATTCGCTCCAGCTGGTCGATCCGGGCGCGGCCGTCGGCCTCCCAGACCGGCAGGCCGTTGACCGGCGGCAGCGGGAACAGCTCGGGGTGGTCGTCGGGGTCGTGCTCGTCCTGCACCTCGCCGACGATCTCCTCGACGATGTCCTCGACGGTGACGACGCCGGCGGTGCCGCCGTACTCGTCGACCACGATGGCCATCGGCTGGAGGCGGCGCAGCTGGTCGAGCAGCCGCTCGGCGGGCAGCGTCTCGGGCACCAGCAGCGGCGGCGAGGCCAGCTCGGCGACCCGCACCAGGCCGCGCCGGGCGGCCGGGACGGCCAGGGCGTCCTTGAGCGTGACGATGCCGGTGACCTCGTCCAGGCTGTCGGTGTGCACCGGGAAGCGGGACAGGCCGGTGGCCCGGGTCAGGTTGATGACGTCGGAGGCGGTGGCGTCGCGCTGGAGCGCGGCCACGTCGACGCGCGGGGTCATCACGGACTCGGCGGTCAGCTCGCTCAGCGCGAGGGTGCGGACGAACAGGGTCGCCGACTCCTCGTCTATCGCGCCGGCCTTGGCCGAGTGACGGGCCAGCGAGACCAGCTCGTCGGGGGTGCGGGCGTGCCCCAGCTCCTCCTGCGGCTCGACGCCGAAGGCCCGTACGGTCCGGTCGGCGGTGCCGTTGAGGAAGCTGATCAGCGGGCGGCAGACCCGGGAGAAGGCCATGTGCGGGGCGGCGACCGCGCGGGCCACCTGGAGCGGGCGGGAGATCGCCCAGTTCTTCGGCACCAGCTCGCCGATCACCATCTGGACGACGGTGGCCAGCACCATGCCGACGATCACGGAGACGCCGCGGGCGGCCGAGTCGGGCACGCCGATGCCGGTCATGACGGGTGCGAGCAGGGTCGACAGGGCCGGCTCGGCGAGCATGCCGACCACCAGCGAGGTGACGGTGATGCCGAGCTGGGCGCCGGACAGCTCGAAGGAGAGGTGCCGCAGGGCCCCGGCGACGCGGCGGGACTTGGCGTCGCCCGTCTCCGCGGAGCGTTCCACCTCACCGCGCTCGACGGTCACGAAGGCGAACTCGGCAGCCACGAAGAGGCCGTTGGCGAGGATCAGGAGAACGGCTGCGAGCAACAGCAGCCAGGCGGTGATCACAGTGCCGCCTGCCTTCCGGGGAGCGGAAGCGAGGCGGCGCAGGTACTACCGGACGGATCGTCCATCGAGGGGGAGTGTCACTCCTCTGGTCGGGTTCGGGCACTCGATTTTCGGGCAGGGCGAACTTTGCCCTGCTTTTACCAGCGTAGACCATACCCGGATGGGCGTAGGAAGCCCGTTCGGCCCGCCGGGGGCGGGGAACCCCAGGTGGGGGGACGTCCGCCCGGGTGCGGGCCGGGGCGCGGGCTCAGGCCCGGTGCAGGCCTTCAGGCCCGGGACCGGGCTCAGACCCGGCGCAGGCCTTCAGGCCCGGGAGCGGGCTCAGGCCTGGGCGTGGTGCTCGACCAGGTCGCGCAGCGCCCGGGCGTCCGCGATCGCCTGGTCCTTGCCGACGCCGGACTGGATGCCGACCGCGGCGAGCGAGGTGCCGTCGGCGAGGTCGAGGGTGGCCCACGGGTCGCCCTGGCGGAAGTTGACCCGGACGATCTCGGCCCAGGCCAGCCGGCGCCGGCGGACGAAGTTGACCACCGTCACGCCCTCCGCGTCGGCGCTCACCTTGGGGCGGGCCAGCATCAGGCCGACGCCGGCGAACAGCAGGCCGCTGGCCGTCATCATGATCCGGTCGTTGAGCTGCCAGTTCTCCGGGAGCAGCACGGCCATCGCGGAGAACAGCACCACCATCAGCACACAGACCGGCAGCAGTACGGCGCGGGTGCGGCGCGGAGCCCAGGTGACGGGGAACTGGACGGACGGCGTGGACACGTGGGTTCTCCGGGGGTGGTTCTGGGGGCGGCAGCACGGCGGGGCGGGGACGCCGACCGGCGTCCCCGCCCCATTGAACCGTTCTTTACCCGCGCTCGGGCGGGCGGGTCAGAGGCGGCAGGCGTGGATGTTGGTGACCAGGATGGCCCGGGCGCCGATGCCCCAGAGGTCGTCCATGATCTGCTGGGCCTCCTTGCGGAGCACCATCGACCGCACCGCGACCCAGCCCTCGGTGTGCAGCGGCGAGACGGTCGGCGACTCCAGGCCCGGGGTGAGCGCGACGGCCGCGCCGACCTTCTCGGCGCGGATGTCGTAGTCCATCAGCACGTAGCGGCGGGCCACCAGCACGCCCTGGAGGCGGCGCAGGAACTGCTCCACCCGGGTGTCCTCGCCCGCGCCCTTGGGCCGGATCACCACGGAGTCGGAGACCAGGATCGGCTCGCCGAACACCTCCAGGCCGGCGTTGCGCAGGCTGGTGCCGGTCTCCACCACGTCGGCGATCACGTCGGCGACGCCCAGCTGCACCGCGGTCTCGACCGCGCCGTCCAGCTTGGTGACCGTCGCCTTCACGCCGTGGTCGGCCAGGTGCTGCTCGACCAGGCCGGTGTACGAGGTGGCGATCCGCAGGCCCTCCAGGCCCTTGACGTCCTCGACGTCCACGCCCTCGGGGCGCGCGAAGCGGAAGGTCGACCCGGCGAAGCCGAGGGCGAGCACCTCCTCGGCGTTGGAGTGCGAGTCCAGCAGCAGGTCGCGGCCGGTGATGCCGACGTCGAGGCGGCCGGAGCCCACGTACACCGCGATGTCGCGCGGGCGCAGGAAGAAGAACTCCACCTCGTTGTTCGGGTCGACGAGGACGAGCTCCTTGGGGTCCTTCCGCTGGCGGTAGCCGGCCTCATGGAGCATCTCCGCCGCGGGACCCGAGAGCGAACCCTTGTTGGGGACGGCGATGCGCAGCATGGGAGGTTGCTTCCTTACCTGTTCGGAGGATGGGGGTGCTCGGGAGAGCGGGGGTGTCTAGAGGTACTTGTAGACGTCGTCGAGCGTCAGTCCGCGGGCGATCATCATCACCTGGAGGTGGTAGAGGAGCTGCGAGATCTCCTCCGCCGTCTGCTCGTCCGTCTGGAACTCGGCGGCCATCCAGACCTCGGCGGCCTCCTCGACGACCTTCTTGCCGATCGCATGGACGCCCTGCTGGACGAGCTGCGCGGTACGGGAGGACGAGGGGTCGCCGGTGGCGGCCTTCTGCTGGAGCTCGGCGTAGAGCTCCTCGAATGTCTTCGAAGCCATGATGGGGCCACCTTACGGCGTGCGGGCGGACGGACGGTAAACGGTCCCGGAGCGTGGACAGTCGGGTGGACGTCCGCGCTCCGGGACCGGACGGACCGGGTGCGGCCCCGTGTCAGAGCGCGGCGCGCAGCGCCACGACGGTGGCGACGGCGGCGGTGACGGCCTCGTGGCCCTTGTCCTCGGCGGAGCCGGGCAGGCCGGCGCGGTCGATCGCCTGCTCCTCGTTGTCGCAGGTCAGCACGCCGAAGCCGACCGGGACGCCGGTGTCCACGCTGACCTGGGTGAGGCCGCTGGTGGCCGCCTGGCAGACGTAGTCGAAGTGCGGGGTCCCGCCGCGGATCACCACGCCGAGGGCCACCACGGCGTCGTAGCCGCGCTCGGCGAGGCGCTTGGCGGCGACCGGCAGCTCGAAGGTGCCGGGCACCCGCAGCACGGTCGGCTCGGCGACGCCCAGCTCCTTGAGCGCGCGGTGCGCGCCGTCCAGCAGGCCGTTCATCACCGTGTCGTGCCACTGGGCGGCGACGACGGCGACCTTGAGGCCGGCGGCGCCGTCGATGGTCAGCTCGGGGGCTCCGTGACCGCTCATGTTCTCTTCCGTTCCCTGGTGTCGTCGCTGGTTCTGAGGTGTGCGGCTTCAGGAGCCGAGGCCGGGCAGGTCGTGGCCCATCCGGTCGCGCTTGGTGCGCAGGTAGCGCAGGTTGTGCTCGCCGGGCGCGATCTCGACCGCTTCGCGCCCCTTGACCTTGAGCCCGTGCTCGGTGAGCGCGGTCAGCTTCTGCGGGTTGTTGGTGAGCAGGGTGAGCGAGCGGACGCCGAGGTCCACCAGCATCTGGGCCGCGATGCTGTAGTCGCGGGCGTCGGCGGGCAGGCCGAGGTCCAGGTTGGCGTCGACGGTGTCCCGCCCCCGCTCCTGCAGCTCGTACGCGCGCAGCTTGTGGGCCAGGCCGATCCCCCGCCCCTCGTGGCCGCGCAGGTACAGCACCACGCCGCGCCCGGCCTCGGCGACCCGCCGCAGCGAGGCCTCCAGCTGCGGGCCGCAGTCGCAGCGCAGCGAGCCGAAGACGTCACCGGTCAGGCACTCGGAGTGGACCCGCACCAGGACGTCCTCGCCGTCCGGCAGCCGCCCCTCCGCGTCCAGGCCGCCGGCCACCAGCGCGAGGTGCTCGACGCCGTCGATGGTCCCCCGGTAGCCGACGGCGGTGAACTCCCCGTGCACGGTGGGCAGGCCGGTCGCGGCGGCCCGGTCGACGTGCAGCTCGGTGCGGCGGCGGTAGGCGATCAGGTCCTCGATGGAGATGATCGCCAGGCCGTGCTCGCGGGCGAAGGCGACCAGCTCGGGCAGCCGGGCCATGGTGCCGTCGTCGTTGACCACCTCGGCGATCGCGCCGGCCGGCGGCAGCCCGGCGAGCCGGGCCAGGTCGACGGCGGCCTCGGTGTGGCCGGGGCGGACCAGCACGCCGCCCTCGACGGCGCGCAGCGGGAAGACGTGCCCGGGGCGGGTGAGGTCGCCGGGCTCGGTGCCGGGCGAGGAGAGCAGCCGTACGGTGCGGGCGCGGTCGGCGGCGGAGATGCCGGTGTCGACCCCCTCCCGGGCGTCCACCGAGACGGTGTACGCGGTGCCCTTGCGGTCCTCGTTGACCTGGGTCATCGGCGGGAGCTTGAGGCGGTCCAGCTCCTCGCCGGTCATCGGGGCGCAGATCACGCCGGAGCTGTAGCGGACGGTGAAGGCCATCAGCTCGGCGGTCGCGGCGGACGCGGCGAAGACGATGTCGCCCTCGTTCTCGCGGTCCTCGTCGTCGACCACGACCACGGCGCGGCCGAGCGCGATGTCGGCGATCGCCCGCTCGACCGGGTCGAGGACGAGCTCGGGGTCGGAGTCGGGCCCGGTGGCCCCGTTGCTGGACTGGTTCTCGGTCATCTCGGTCATACCGTGGCTCCCTGCGGGACGGTGGCGGACTTGGCGCGCGGCTCACGGGTGCTCAGCCACCAGGACCGCAGGCCGAGCAGCACCAGGACGAAGTAGACGGAGTAGGTGAGGCCGGAGAAGGTGTAGCCGCTGTTGAAGGCGAACGGCACGCCGACCGCGTCGACCGCGATCCAGGCGAACCAGAACTCCACCCAGCCGCGGGCCTGGGCGACCATCGCGGCCAGCGTGCCGACGAAGACGTAGGCGTCCGACCAGGGGCTCCAGGACAGGCTGGGGTAGGACGTGAAGAGCAGGGCGAGCGCGACCGTGCCGGCCGCCGTACCCGCCGCCAGCGCGATCCGCTCGCGCCAACTCGCGAACCGTACGGCGATCGTGCCGCCCTCGCGGCGGCCCCGCTGCCACTGCGCCCAGCCCCAGGCGGCGGTGACGATCACGATCAGCTGCTTGCCGATCAGGCCGGGGACGTGGCCGCCGAGGTAGGCCGCGATCAGCACCGCGCCGGACAGCAGCTGGACCGGCCAGCTCCAGACCGAGCGGCGCCAGCCGAGCGCGAGCCCGCCGAGGCCGAGGATGTTGCCGAACATGTCGGCCCACTTGACGTGTTCGCCGAGGACGGTGAACGCCTCGCCGCTGAGCCAGCTCACTCGGACTCCCCCGGGGTTCCGTCGACCGGCAGGCCGGACGGGGTGGACGGGCTGGAAAGGTCGGACGGGTGGGGCGGGTTGGAAGGGTTCGGCAGGTTCGGCAGGTTCGGGAAGTCGGGCAGGGTGCGGGACTCCAGGAGGCGCTCGACGTACTTCGCGAGCACGTCCACCTCCAGGTTGACGCCCTCCCCGACGGCCTTGGCGCCGAGCGTGGTCAGCGCGAGGGTGGTCGGGATGAGGCTGACGGTGAAGCTGTCCGCGGCCGCCTCCACCACGGTGAGGCTGACGCCGTCGACCGTGATCGAGCCCTTCTCCACCAGGTAGCGGGAGATCGTGCCGGGCAGCGAGAACCGCAGCACCTCCCAGCGCAGCTCGCCCGCCGCGTCGCGCTCGCCCGGCTCGCGGCTCAACAGCCGCCCGGTGGCGTCGACATGGCCCTGGACGAGGTGGCCGCCCAGCCGGGCGCCGAGCGCCATGGCGCGCTCCAGATTGACCCGCGAGCCGGGCGCCAGCTCGCCGAGGCTGGAGCGGTGCAGCGTCTCGGCCATCACGTCGGCGCTGAACTCACCGGTGCCGGCGGCCAGTTCCGCCGGGCTGTCGACAACGGTCAGGCACACGCCGTTGACCGCGATGGAGTCGCCGTGCCGGGCACCCGTACAGACCACCGGGCCGCGCAGGCGGATCCGCGAGGAGTCGCCGATCTCCTCGATCGACACGACCTCGCCGAGCTCTTCGATGATGCCGGTGAACACCCGGGTTCTCCTCGCGCTTGGGGCGCGGACTCCGGGGCGGCATGGGAGATGACACGGACGGGCACCGGCGCACGGACCCGGGACACACCCGTCGCCGGGGATGCCGAGGCCACCGGGAGATCGCTCGCCCGGCACGGGAGACACCGCTCCCGTCGTTCACCTGACCGGGGTCCGGGAGGCAGTCTCCTGCCAGTGGACCCACGGGTACTGCTCTTCGTCCGCCCGCGCACGCCTCCCATCCGGACTTTAACCGTCGGTCCAGGAATTTCACCTGGTCAACCGGCCGCTGGCTGCGGACGGGTCGCGGACTGTAACCGCCGGTTCGGATTTTCACCGACCCCGGAGTGCGCTGAACGTCACTGCTTGATGCCGTCATTGTGCCACGGTCGGCGCAAGGGCAGGGAGGGCCTCCGGCTGTGGTCTGTTTCACGGGCTTGCGGGGAATGCGCGGCGGGGTGCTACCGCGGCTCCGCCGGGGGTCGAGCGTACGTTGGAGGGCCATGTGCGCGGGGGTGCGCGTGTTCGGCGGGCCATGCGCTCGGAGGGCCGCGGCTCAGAGGGCCGCGGGGGCGGTGATCGACGTGAAGTGGGTGACCTCCGGCGGGTGGGCGAGGTAGCTCAGCTCGCCCTCCGACCAGACCGGCCGGATCCGCCACATCGGCCCCGCGTACCCGCGCAGCGCCTCCTCGTCGCGCCAGCGGCTCAGCACCAGCACCCGGTGCCCGTCCTCGGACACCGAGCGCAGCAGCTCGCCGCCGAGGCAGCCGTCGGTCCGCCCGAGCTGCGGGATCACCTGGGCGGCCAGGTGCGCGCAGAACTCCTCGATGCGACCGGCCGAGACCTGCCCGGCCCAGATCCTGACGATCACGACCACCACCTCCGGCTGCGGCTGGCGTCCCACGCCCGGGCATCCCTCGCCCGGGCGCGCTGACCACTGACCCGGCGGTCCCCGCCCGGCGAGCCCCGAGCCAGTGGTCCCTGGCCCCCATTATGAGCGGAAACCCGCTGGTGGGGAGGGGTGGGGCCGGAATTTCACGGAGGGTTGCCGGGGCCCGGGGAACGGGGTGCGCCGAGCAGCCTCGGCTACATTCCCGGTATGACGACCACACCGGAATCTGTCGTTTCGTCAACCACCGCAACCACCGCGCCGAACCGGCCGGGCAGCCTGTTCGACGCCCTCCACGCGGGCGCGCTCAGCGATCCCGCCCAGCTGCGCGAGATCTACGAGCAGCCCGGCGACCAGGCGCGCCGCAAGCAGGTCGACCACCTGCACGAGGTCGCCCAGCGCCTGATCGCCTGCTCCCCGCTGGTCTTCGTGGCCAGCGCGGACGCCGCCGGGCGCTGCGACGTCTCCCCGCGCGGCGGGCCGGCCGGGCTGGTCTCGGTGCTCGACGAGTACACCCTGGCCATTCCGGACGCCACCGGCAACAAGCGCTTGGACACCCTGCACAACATCCTGGAGACCGGCCGGGTCGGGCTGCTCTTCGTCGTCCCCGGCCGGGACGCCACCCTGCGGGTCAACGGGCGGGCCTGCGTCTCGACCGACCCGGAGCTGCTGCGGCAGCTGACCGCCGTCGGCAAGCCGCCGCGCAGCGCCATCGTGGTCGCCGTCGAGGAGGTGTACGGGCACTGCCCGAAGGCCTTCCTGCGCTCCTCGGCGTGGAAGCCGGAGAACTGGCTCGCCAAGGACGAGCAGCCGAGCTCGGCGGAGGTCACGCTCTCGCACCTGCGGGACGAGTCGCTGACCGTGGAGATGATCGAGCAAATCGAGCGGGAGGCGCTGCTGTACCGGTACGAGTGAGGTAGCGGGGACTTCTCCGCTCGGGGTCCCCGTCTCGCCGTGAGTGGCCGGCGGTCGGTTTGGCGGGTGCCCGGCGAGGTGCTCGGCGAGGTGCCCGGCGGCCGGCCCGGTGGGTCGGGCGCCGGGCCGCGCGCCCGGCCTGAGCCTCGGGGCTCCGGCTGCCCCGTGGCTCAGGCCGCCTCGGGTTCGGGCGGCGGTGGGCTCAGGCCGCCTCGGGTTCAGGCGGCGGTGGGCTCAGGCCGCCTTGGGAAGGTCCACCACGGGCGCGCCGTCGGCGGCCCGCTGGACCGCCTCGACGCCCTTGTGGGCCGCGTCCTTGCTGGCGTAGCCCTGGCCGGTGGCGACGATCTCGCCGTTGCCCGCCTTGAGCCGGAACCGGTACTTGCCACCGGCGTCCTGATAGACCTCGAACTTGCCCGACATCGGGGCCACCTCCTCGCGGGGACTCCTCGTGGAGCGCTCGATGCGCCCGCTGTCCGGCCCCCGGCGCCACCGTGCGCCCGGCACCGCCCAGGCCGCACCCGGGCGGCGGCCGGACGGGTGATGCCGGGCCCACCGGGGTTTGCGGAGGTGCCGGGGCGGCCGGCCGGTGGTTTGAATGGACGGATGGACTGCGTCTTCTGTGCGGTGGTGGCGGGCGAGGAGCCGGCGCACCGGGTGCTGGACGACGAGGTGGCGGTGGCCTTCCTGGACCGCCGGCCGCTGTTCCCCGGGCACGTCCTGGTCGTGCCGCGCGCCCACCACCCGACGCTGGCCGACCTGCCCGCGGCCGAGGTCGGGCCGTTCTTCCTGCGGGTGCAGCGGGTGGCGGGGGCCGTCGAGCGCGGGCTGGGCGCGGCGGGCAGTTTCGTGGCGGCGAACAACCGGATCAGCCAGTCGGTGCCGCACCTGCACGTCCACGTGGTGCCGCGCAATCCGAAGGACGGGCTGCGCGGGTTCTTCTGGCCTCGGCGGCGGTATCCGGACGAGGCGGGGGCGGCGGAGGTCGCGGCCCAGCTGCGGGAGGCGCTGGAGGAGTGACGGGGGCGGGGCTCCGGCTCCGTGCCCTGCCGTGGGGATCGCGCGGGGGGTCGGCTGGGGGTCGGCGGAGGTCGGCTGGGGGCCGATTGGGGTCGTACCTCCGCAGGAGCATCGGCGGGGTCGATATCGTTTTCCGGGCGGACGATCCGGCCGAACGGGGCGCCTAGGCTCGCGAGCATGAACGAACTCGCCTGTCTCGTGCAGCAGACGGCCGACCGGCTCGCGGGCCGACACGTCGGCGCGGTGGTCGCCGGGCTGGCCGGCGACGACGTGGAGATCCGGGGTGCCGGGCGGACCGGTCCGGGCGGTGGGATACCCGGGCCGCACACGCTGTTCGACATAGGCTCCGTCACCAAGGTGTTCACCTCGCTCGTGCTCGCACGGCTGGCGCTCGACGGAGCCGTCCGGCTGGACGAACCGCTCGCCGAGGTGCTCACGGGGGCCTCGGGCGGTCGGGCCGTCGTCCCGGCCAGGGGCCCGCAGCCGATCGCCCTGCGGCACCTCGCCACCCACACCTCGGGGCTCCCCCGGCTGCCCCGGGGCATGCTGGCGCAGTCACTGCTGTCCCCCAACAAGCCCGACCCGTACGCCGGTTGCACCACCGAGCGGGTGCTCGACGGGCTCGCGCGGACGCGGCTGCGGACCGCGCCCGGGCGCGGCTTCCGCTACTCCAACCTCGGCGCGGGGCTGCTCGGCCTGGCCCTCGCGCAGCGGTCCGGCGTCGGGTACGAGGAGTTGGTGGCGCGCGAGGTCTGCGCACCGCTGGGCCTGGTGGACACCTGCGTGCGGTCGGACGAGGAGCAGTCCGCGCGGCTGGCGCACGGGCACACGCCGGGCGGCCGGCCGGTGCCGCACTGGAGCTTCGGGGCCGTGCCCGGCATGGGCGGACTCCGGTCGACCGCCGCCGACCTGGTGGTGTTCCTGCGGGCCCAACTGGCCGCCGGGCGCGAGCCGGAGGCGCCGCTGTCGGCCGCGATCGCCCTCACCCGGGAGACCCGCCACCGGGTCAACCCCTTCGCCTGGACGCACCTGGGCTGGCTCGGACACCGGCTGCACACCCAGCAGGGCGGGCACCTCCAGATCTGGCACAACGGGGGCACCGGCGGGTTCCGTTCGTTCGTGGCCTTCGACCCGGAGAAGCGGGTCGGCGCCGTGGTGCTGGCCAACACCCGCCGGTCGGTCGATCCGGCGGGCACGGCGCTGCTGCGCGGGCTGCAGATCGGGTTCGCGACGACGGAGTGAGGGCGGTGACGGGGGTTCCGGCGGTGACGGGGGTTCCGGCGGTGACGGCGGGGGATTTCCGTCGGAATGTGCCGATCGGCACTGTCGGCGGGCGCGGTGAGGAGTCGATCCTGAGCATCCGATGGTTGCGGCCCTCCTGAGGGGTTGCCGCGGAGCGGAGGGAGCTCGGTATGACGGTGGTGCGGGCCGCCCGGGCGGGCGTTGCGGCCCCGCCCAGGGGCACCTGGGCCGTTCGTCCCCACCCCCGTGGCGGGCCGCTGCGGCCGGGGCGCGATGATGGCGGGGTCTAACCAGGCCAAAAGGTGCTGATTGGCACTGTCGCCGGGGGCGGCGCGCGGTCGATGCTGGGGTTCTGGAAGTCGCGGTTCCGTTGGGGGAGCCCTCCGACTGAGCCGAGTGAAAGGGGGCCGACGTGGCGGTGACGTGGTCGCCGACGCGGGTGCGGTCGGCGGGTGCGACCGGTTCTGCCGACCTGGCCGCTTCTGCCGGTGCGGCCGGCGTGGCTGGTTCGGCCGGCACTGCCGGTCGACTGGGCCCGGTGCTGCGGGTGCACAGACGGTTCCGGCCGCTGTCCTGGCCGGCGCGGGTGTGGCTGCACTCCTGCGGGGTGGCCGTCTCCGTAGTGGTCTGTCTGGCGCTCGGCGAGTGGTGGCCCGCGCCCGTACTGGCCGCCGCCGCGGTGGTGGCGGTGAGCGGGTACGAGCGGCTGCGGCCCACACCCGGGCTGCGCTCCGTACGGGTCCACGAGGGCGGGCTGGTGCTGGTCTCGGCCGGCGGCAGCGAGGAGCCGCTGCCCTGGCGCGCGATGGAGGCCACCGAGTACTCCCCGGGAGGTCCGCACGGGGAGTACGAGCACGGGCGAATATGGCCGGCGGGCGCGGACGAGCCGCTGGTGCTGGCGCACCTGGGCGGGCTGGGCAGGCTGTTCCGGGAGCTGGAGGAGCGTCTCTCCCCCGGACTCCGGGCCGCCCTGCACGAGACGCTGCGCGCGGAAGGAAGCGTCCGCTTCGTCCGGGGGCGACTGACGGTGACGGCCGGCGGGCTGGTGCACCGGCCACCGCACCCGCTCGCCGCGACGGAGGCCTACCGGTGGCCGGAGGTGCACTCGGCCCGGGCCTCCGCCCTCGGCGAGCTGGAGGTCCGGACGCACTCGGCCGGTCTCCCGCTCACCTTCCCGGTGCCCAACGCCCGTGCGGCCGCAGGCTTCCTGGAGGACCTCCGGACGGCCTCCACCGGCTGACGGCCCGCCCGGGCCGAGCAACCCCGGTGCAGGTTCGCCCAGGCCCGCCCGGGCCCGTCCCCTAGGGGGCCCCACAGCGCCTTCCGGAAGGGATCAGTACGCCGCTGAGTGGACGTCAGTTCCGTGGCGGGCGGCCTACGGTCGCTGACATGAGCCGACTCCGTACGACCGCCGCCGCTGCGGCCCTGCTGCTCGCGCTGCCGCTGTCCGTCGCCGCCGCCGCGCCGGCCCTGGCGGCCGCGCCCTCCAACTCCGCCACCGCTCCCGCGAACCCGACCACCCGGGCCGCCGCCCAGGTCGAACTCCCCCGCCCGACCGGGCCGTACGCGGTCGGGCAGGAGGTCCTGCACCTCGTGGACCAGAACCGTCCGGACCCGTGGGTGCCCGCCGCCGGTCCGCGCCAGCTGATGGTCTCGATGTACTACCCCGCGCACGCCGGGACGGGCACCCCCGCCCCGTACATGACGCCCGCCGCGGCCCGCGCGCTGCTGGACGGGAAGCTGCCGGGCAACACCATCCCGACCGAGGCGGTGTCCGGCACCCGGACGTGGGCGGAGTCCGGGGCCCGCCCCCAGGGCGGCCACTACCCGCTGGTGGTCCTGTCGCCCGGCTTCACCATGCCGCGTGCCACGCTCAGCAGCCTCGCCGAGGAGCTGACCAGCCGCGGCTACGTCGTCGCGCTGGTCGACCACACCTACGAGAACACCGGGACCACCTTCCCCGACGGCCGGACGCTCCCCTGCGAGGTGTGCGGGACGCTGAGGACCCAGGAGGCCTGGGAGGCCCTGGACGCGAGCCGGGCGAAGGACGTCTCCTTCGTCATCGACCAGTTGACCGACCGCCCGCACCCGGCCTGGCGCTACGCCCGGCTGATCGACCGCGACCGGATCGCCATGGCCGGGCACTCCGCCGGTGGCGCCGCCACCGTCCCGGCCCTGCTCACCGACGACCGGATCCGGGCCGGGGTCGACCTGGACGGCACCATGGACTACCTGGTGCCCGAGTCCGGCATCAAGGGCAAGCCGTACCTGATGATCGGCCACCCGCTGCCCGGCGGCGGCGAGGACGAGAGCTGGCTCAGGAGCTGGCCCCGGCTGGACGGCTGGAAGCGCTGGCTGACCGTCGACGGCACCGACCACGGCAGCTTCACCGACTTCCCGCTCTTCTTCGACGGGCTCGGCCTCCCCAAGGGCCCGGACACCACCATCGGCAGCCAGCGGGCCGTCGCCCTCACCCGGCAGTACGTCGGGGCGTTCTTCGACCTCCAGCTGAAGGGCGTCCCCCAACCGCTGCTCGACGGGCCGAGCGCCGCCAACCCGGAGGTGCGGTTCACCCCCTGACGGCCGTCCCCGGGGGCAGCGATTTCCGAGTGACAGCGGTTCCCGGGCGGGGCCGTCGGCAGCGCGTCGGCGGCCCCGTCGACGTACGGGCGCTCTGCCTACGGTCAGCCGGGCAGCACCGCCGCCGAGGCGATCGGTTCGAGCAGCGGGTGGGGGCGGACCAGGGCGCGGGAGACCGGGTCCTCGCGGTGGCCGCCGGCCCGGGCGGGGTTGGGGCGCATGACGACCGCGGTCGGCGGGACGGGCCCGCCGCCGCAGGCCGGGCAGACGCCGACGAGGTCGAGGTCGGTGCCGCAGACGGCGTGCGCGAAGAGGTGGTACGGGCCCCCCTCGGTGGCGTGCCGGCCGCCCCAGCGACTCAACTGGTAGAGCGGGCCCCAGAGTTCGAGCCCGGTACCGGTCAGCAGGTAGCCGTGGCGCAGCGGCGCCCGCTGGTACGGCTCCTTGCGCAGCACCCCGGCCGCGACCAGGGCGTTGAGGCGCGAGGTGAGGACGGCGCGCGGGATGCCGAGGTGGGCGAGGAAGTCGTTGAAGCGCTGCACACCGTAGAACGCGTCGCGCACGATCAGCAGGCTCCAGCGCTCGCCGACCACCTCCAGGGCGCGGGCCAGCGCGCACTCCTGCAGTTCGTAGTCGGTTCCCAGGGCCATGGGCGTCAGCCTAGTCCACCCTCCCTATGGGTTCAATGAACAGACCAGCGGTGGTAGCGTGCCGTTCGAGACGAAGGTTCATTCACCAGACCATAAAGGTCCGGCCCTCGGAGGGAACACCCATGCCCCCCGCCCCACCTGGCTCCTCACCCGCCTCCTCCGCCGCCACCCCCACCACCCCCACCGCCCCGGGCCCGCGCGTCCGGCCCGGGGCCACGCTGGCGACCACCGCGGCGGCGACCGCCCTGACCACCGTCGCGTACACCGCCCCCACCGCCTCGCTCGCCGCCACCGCCCAGGCCGCCCACCTGGGCGCCTCCGGCCGCACCTGGATCCTCACCGGCACCCTGGTCGGCATCTCGGCGCTGCTGCTCACCGCCGGGAGCGCCGCCGACGACCACGGCCGCAAGCGGGTCTTCACCTTCGGCGTGCTGCTGTTCGCCGCCGCCGAGGCGCTGGCCGCCCTCGCCCCCGGCGGCGCCGTCTACCTGGCCTCCCGGGTACTCCTCGGCGCCGCCTCGGCCGCCGTCCTGGCCCCCGCGCTCGGCCTGATCAGCCACGCCCACCCGCCCGGGCCCGGCCGGATCCGGGCGCTCGGCGTCTGGGGCGCGGCGGTCGGGCTGGGCATCGCGATCGGGCCGGTGTACGGCGCCCTGGTCCAGCAGTGGGCCGGATGGCGCGCGGTCAGCGGCGGGATCGCGGTGGCCGCGGCCATGGTGGCCGGCTGCGCCGCCGGGGTCCTCACCGAGTCACGGGCCGAACGCCCACGTGCCCTCGACCCGTACGGGGTGCTCACCCTCGCCGCCGGCACCTCCTGCCTGATCGCCGGACTGGCCGAAGGCCGCGGCGGCTGGGGACAGCCCGCCGTGGTGGCACTGCTGGCGGGCGGGGTGCTGCTACTGGCGGCGTTCGCCGTGGTCGAGGCGAAGGTCCGGGAGCCGATGCTGGACCTCGCCCTGTTCCGCAGCCCCGGCTTCATCGCGGCCACCGGCGGGGCGCTGTTCACCGGGCTGACCCTGGTCGGCTTCATGAGCTACCTGCCCACCCTGCTCCAGGGCGTGCTCGGCCTGTCCGGCCCGGCCGCGGCCGGCGTGCTGGCCCTGTGGTCGGGCCTCTCGGTGGTCTCCGCGCTCCAGGCCCGCCACCTGGCCACCCGCCTGTCCGCCACCGCCCAGGTCGCCCTCGGCCTGCTCGTCTGCGGCACCGGCGAGGCCGCGCTGTACGGGCTCACCCCCGGCTCGTCCTGGCTGCGACTGGCCCCGGGACTCGCCGTCGCGGGCATCGGCAGCGGCATCCTCAACGCGGCGCTCGCCCGGCTCGCGGTCAGCAGCGTCCCCGCACACCGGGCCGCCATGGGCTCCGGCGCCAACAACACCTCCCGCTACCTGGGTTCGGCCCTCGGCGTGGCCCTCACCGTCACCGTCGCCGGCTCCCCCCACCCCACCGCCCACACCCTCGCGGCAGGCACCGACCGGGCCACCCTCACCGCCGCCGCCCTCTGCCTCCTCGGCGCCCTCCTCGCCCTCGCCGCCCACACCACCGAATCCCGCACCACCCACCCCACCCCCGTCCCGTGAGCCACCAGACCCCCCTCCCACCCCCGCGAGACACCAGAAGTCGACCCATCCGACTTCCGCCGCGGCAGCTGAAACGCCTCCCCACCTGTGGCAACACAGGCACCGGTTTTGTCGGCCAACGGTTGAGGTTCTGGACGACTTTCCGTGACCCAGAACCCAAATTGAGCCGCTGCCGATGCCATTTGCCGCAACATGTGGCCTGAAGCAGCGAACCCCGGAGCCGCCAGGGCCAGTTCAGGCGCCAGCACCGCGCAACCGGTCCGCCCGAACCACCACCCCAAGGCATACGCGGAGGCCTCCGGACGACCGCGCCGAGGCCGACGGACAATTCGCGAGCAGACCGGGAGCCCACACACGGAAATCCCACCCTCCAAGCGCACGAGAAGTCGGCTCAATCGACTTCCCACGCACACCCAGGCGGAAGGACCCGCCCCAGCTCCACCGACATCAACCGGGGCTCGCCCGCCTGAAGTGCGAGCCGGACACCAGCGAAGCGGGCCCCAACCAAACGCCCCGTACTGAATAGCGCCACTGGGCGAGGCACGAGAAGTCGACCGGGCCGACTTCCCATGCGGGAGCTGCCGGTTCGAATGGTGGTGGAGGCCGCGCCGCCGTGGGTGGCACCAGAGGGTGGGGGCGCGAGAAGTCGACTGGGCCGACTTCTCGTGCGGGAGCTGTCGGTTCGGGGCCCTGGCGGAGGCCGGAACGACAGGAACCGCGCTCGGGCAGGAAGCACGGAAAGTCGGCTGGATCGACTTCCCGTGCGATACTCGCCGGTTCGTCGCGGCAGTCGGGGCCGCACCGCCATGGACAACTCCTGGGAATGGGGCACAGGAAGTCGGCCCAGTCGACTTCCTGCGCACAATCGGGGTCAGCGGCTCCCGGGCGGACCCTCCAAGGCCGACGGATGGCACCGGCGGCTGCTCGCGCCGCTGCGGCTCGACACAGGCAAAGCGAGCCCTTGGCAAGGGGCTCCCTGACGAGCAGCGTCACCGGAACAGGACGTAGGAAGTCGGCTCGGCCGACTTCCTCTACGGACACCGCTTGGGGACATGGTGGAGGCCTCACCGACAGGAATCGCACTTGGGTCGGACGCGAGAAGTCGACTGGATCGACTTTCCGCGCGGACACCGGTTGGGAGCCGGGTCGAGGCCGCAGCGGCAGGAACCACGCTCGGGCGGGAGGCCCAGAAAACCGGCTAGATCGACTTTCCGCGCGCAACCCACCGATCCGTCGCGGCAGTGAAGGCCACACCGCCATGGACAACACCTGGGAATGGGGTGCAGGAAGTCGGCGCGGTCGACTTCCTGCGCGCAGCCGGGGGTGGGCTGCTTCCGGACGCTCGCGCCGAGGCCAAACAGATAGCGCGGCACAAGCGAAGCAAGCCCTGGCAATACGCTGCCTGGCGAGCAGGGTCACTGGAGCAGGACATGGGAAGTCGGCCAGGCCGACTTCCTGCGCGGGCACCGCTTGGGGGGCGTGCTGGAAGCCTCGCCGGCAGGAACCGCACTCGGACTCGAAGCACGGAAAGTCGGCGGGATCGACTTCCTGCACGGGACCCGTCGATTCGTCGCGGCAGCGGGAGGCCGCACCGGTATGGAGAACGCCAGAGGGTGCGGGGTGCAGGAAGTCGGCCCGGTCGACTTCCTGCGCACAACCGGGGTGAGGGGCTCGGGGCAGTCGCTCCGAGGCCGACGGATGGCACGGGAGCTGCCGGCTCGAGAGGTGGTGAAGGCCGCGCCGCCGTGGGCGGCGCCTGAGGGTAGGGACGCGAGAAGTCGACTGGGCCGACTTCTCGTGCGGGAGCTGTCGGTTCGAGAGGTGGTGGTGGAGGCCCTGCCGCCGTGGGCAGGGCCTGAGGGTGGGTGTGGGGTGTGGGGTGTGGGGTGTGGGGTGT
>NZ_LFVW01000162.1:0-13003 GCF_001182915.1 Kitasatospora sp. MY 5-36 | reverse complement strand
CGCGCTCGCGGCGGTGGCCGTCGGCGTCGACGGCGCCTCGCACTGCTATGTCGGACCGCCCGCGGGCGAGGCCCGGCTGGTCGGTTCGGCGCCGGGCTACCTGAGCCTGGCCGACCTGTCGCCGGACGGCCGGCTGCTCGCCCTCGGCGGGCGCCCCGACGGGGACGACTCGGTGGTCCTCTGGCCGACGGACATCCAGCCGGACGCCCAGCACGACACCCCGGTGGACGGTCCGCTGCGGCTCGCCGGGAACCGCCGACTGCGGCTCTGGCCGATCGAGTTCAACCCGCTCGCGGTGCACGAACCGGAGCTGCTCCTGGTGGCCGAGGCGGACGAGCGGTACACCGTCGCGACCTGGCGGGCGAGCACGGGCCTGCGAAGACACCCGGGGCTCTCCTTCGACTCGCAGATCTCGGCCGGCTGGTACCAGGGGCCGCGCGGGGTGCTGATCCAGCACGAGCGGGCCGGGCGGAGCCGGCTCCTCCTCGCCGAGCTCGACCCGCCGACGGGACAGGAGGCGACGCGCGTACAGACGCACGTACAGGCACACGTACAGTCGCGCGTACAGTCGCACGCACAGCCGCGCGTACAGGAGATCAGCACCCCCGGCGGCACCATCCACGACCTGTCCTGCGCCCCGGACGGCACCCTGCACTGCGTCTGGAGCCGGGAGTCGACACCGCCCCGCCCGCTGGTCCTGCGCCCCGGCACGGCGACGGCCGACCGCCCCGACCCGGACGGCGGCGACACCTCCCGCACCCGGCGCTGGACGCCCCGGCCGTACGGGCGGATCCACAGCTTCGTCAGCACCCCGGCCGGCCCCGGCCCGTGGCCGACCCTCTTCCTGGTCCACGGCGGCCCCGCCACCCACGACCGGGACTCCTACGACCCGCGGGTGAACGCCCTGGTCGACCGCGGCTACGCGGTGGTGCGCACCAACTACCGCGGCTCCACCGGCTACGGCGCCCGCTGGCAGCACGAGTACGGCCACCGGGTCGGCCTGGCGCAGATCGAGGACCTGGCCGCCGTCCGCGCCGAGCTGGTCGCCGACGGTACGGCGCTCGCGGAGCGCACCGGCCTGTGCGGCTTCTCCTGGGGCGGCTACCTGGCCCTGCTGGCGATGGGCGCGCAGCCCGAGCTGTGGTCGCTCGGCATGGCCGCGCAGCCGATCGCGGACTACCCCGCCACGTACCGCACCACCACCCCCGCACTGCGCGAGCTCGACCGGCAGCTCTTCGGCGGCACCCCGGACGAGGTGCCCGAACGCTACCGAGCCGCCGACCCGCGGACGTACGTGCACCAGGTCCGCTCGCCCGTCCTGCTGGTCGCCTCGCGGACCGACGAGCGGTGCCCGCCCGACCAGGTCGCCGGGTACGCCGCGGACCTGCGGCGGCTGGCGGTGCCGCACGAGCTGCTCTGGGTGGACGGCGGCCACTACAGCCGCCGGACCGCCGACCACCGATCGGTGCTGGCCGCGATGGTCCGGTTCGCCGAACACGCCTGGCCGCCACCGCTCCCCCGGCCACCCCGGGGCGACCGCCCCGGGGTTCCCGCCGAGTCGATGGAAGGAGGTGAACAGCCATGAAGCGACGCAGCATCCAGAACGACCCGATCAGCACCCCGGAGCGTGACCGGGGCGCCGTGGTGGTCCAGAACTTCGCGCTCGACATCACCAAGGCCGCGCCGGTCGCGCCTGCCCTGAAGGGGCAGCCGAAGCCGAAGCCGGAAGCGAAGAAGTGACCCCCCGTCGCTCCGGGGCGCCCGCGGTGCCCCGGAGCGACACCCCGCCGACACCCCTGACCGACCGCCTGCGACCGACGGAACTGGCCACCATGCGTATCGTTCTTCTGCACATGCCCTGGGGCGCGATCGACGTGCCGTCGCTGGCGCTCGGGATCCTGCACACCACCGCCGCGCGCGCCGGCCACCAGGTCGACGTCCGGTACGCCAACCTGGACTTCGTGGACTGGGCCGCCGAGACCGCGGGTTTCGGCGCGGACGACTACCAGTACTTCTCCGAGAAGTCCTACTTCCAGGGCGCAGGCGACTGGGCGTTCGCCGGCGCGCTGTACGGCGACGACGGCGGCGACGACAACAGCACCGACAGCACCGGCTACTTCGAGTACCTGGCCGCCAACGGCGCGAGCGAGCAGGAGATCGCCCTGACCCGGGCCGTCCGCGCGATCGCCCCGGCGTTCATCGCCCGCCTGGTCGAGGAACTCGCCGCCGACCCGCCGGACCTGGTCGGCTTCACCACCACCTTCCAGCAGAACACCGCGAGCCTGGCCGCCGCGAGGCTGCTCAAGCAGCGCTGCCCGCAGGTGCGCACGGTGTTCGGCGGCGCGAACTGCGACGGTCCGCAGGGCGCCGCGCTGCACCGCAACTTCCCCTTCCTGGACTACGTGGTGCGCGGCGAGGGCGAGGCCGCCTTCCCGGCGCTCCTGGCGGGCCTCCCGGCGGGCGGCGACCTCTCCGCCGTCCCCGGGCTGTGCTGGCGCGACGGCTCCGGGACGTCGACGGCCAACGCGATGACGAGGCGCCCGCTGCCGCCCTCCGCGATCCTGGCGCCCCGCTACGACGGCTTCTTCGAGCGGCTCGACACCTCCGTCGCGGCCGGCTGGGTCGATCCCAAGCTGGTCGTCGAGGGCTCCCGGGGCTGCTGGTGGGGCGAGAAGCACCACTGCACCTTCTGCGGGCTCAACGGCTCCTCGATGGAGTTCCGCTCCAAGCCGCCGGCGGACTTCCTCGCCGAGGTGCTCGCGCTCGCCGAACGCCACCAGCTGCTGGACGTCTACGTGGTCGACAACATCCTGGACATGGGCTACTTCGACACCGTCCTGAAGTCGCTGGCCGAACTCCCGGTCGACCTGCGGCTGCACTTCGAGATCAAGGCCAACCTGCGCCGCCACCAGTTCCAACTGCTCGGCGACTCGGGCGCGGCCCAGGTGCAGCCCGGCATCGAGAACCTGAGCACCCGGGTCCTGCGGATCATGGACAAGGGGGTGACGGGCTGCCAGAACGTCCGCGCGCTGCGGGACGCGCAGAGCGCCGGGGTCTCGGTGACCTGGAACTACCTCTACGGCTTCCCGGGCGAACAGCCGGAGGACTACGAGTCGGTGATCAGCCAACTGCCCGTCCTGCACCACCTGGACCCGCCGACCGGGGCGGGGCGGATCGCGATCGAGCGGTTCAGCCCGTACTTCGACCGCCCCGAACTGGGCTTCGCGATCACCCGGCCCGCCTTCCAGTACCGCGCGACGTACCGCCTGCCGGAGAGCGAACTCAACGAACTGGCCTACGTGTTCACCGCGCCGCCGCGCGGGATCGGCGGCGGGCTCGCGGAGCGGCTGGGCGCGGCGGTGGACACCTGGCTCGCGCGGTTCCCCGACAGCCGGCTCAGCTACCGGGACGCGGGCGGACGGATCGTGCTCGTCAACACCCGTCCCGGGTACGACTGGCGGGTGGTCGAGCTGACCGATCCGGTGGAGCTCGCCGTCTTCCGGCTGCTGGTCCAGCCCCGCTCGGCCGCCGCGCTGGCCGCCAAGGTCCCCGGCGGGGCGGCGGCGGTCGAACCGGTGCTGGAGCGCTTCACCGCGCTGGGCCTGCTGTTCCACGACGGGGCCGGCTACCTCCAGGTCGCCGTCGAGTCCGACAACCAGGTGCTGATGCGGATGCGGCACCGGCACGGCCCCGCCACCGCCCTCCCCCGCACCGAGGAGGTGCCCGATGCCGTCGCGATCGGCTGAACGGAACGATGCCGCACGGGACGACGCCGGAAGGACCGGTGCTGGAAGGACCGACGCCGCCTGGCGCGCGGCCGGCCCGGAGGTCGAGCTCTGGCTCGACTACGACCCCGCCGCCCGGGAGCTGCCGGGCTTCGCCCTCGGCCGCCGCACCCTGCCTGGCCCGGCGCAGGAGGAGGTCACCGGGCTGCACCGCGCCGGGGTGCGCTGCCTGCGGCTGACCGAGCCGGTGCGGCTCTGCGCGGACGCGCCCGCGGCCTCCGCACGGGCACTGATGCTGCTGCGCGAGGCGACCGGGCAGGGGCTGGCCGTGCTCTGGCAGGCGGTCTGCACGGACGGCTGCGCCGCGCGGCGCCGGTTCCACCACCTGTACCCGCCGGAGCGGTTGACCGGCGGGCCGGAGGAGGTCGTCGCCGACTGGCGCGCCACGTACTACCCGAGCAAGTGCGTCTTCCGGCGCGGCCCCGGCTTCGTCGAGGTGCGCGACCGCCGGTTCGGGACGCTGGAGCTGTTCACCATCGACGAACCGGCCCACCTGGCGCAGGTGGACGCGCTGGCCGAGGGCGTCGAGGTCGGCCGGCTGCCGGAAGCCGTCCACCGGGACTTCGCCGAGGCCGGTCTGATCACCGAACAGGCCGGCCGCGCCTGGTTCCTGCCGATGCGGGTGCGCCGCTGGCCCTTCCCGTCGCTGACGGTGTAGCCGCGCAACCGCGTAACCGCGAGAGTTCCGAGCCCGAGGAGAGATCCATGACCACCGCGGTCGACGACGCCGCCGGGCGGATGTCCGCCTTCATCCGCGACCCCTACCCCACCCTCGCCCGGATCCGCGAGGCCGGCGCGGTCTCCGTCGTGGAGTTCGGCGAGGGCCTGCCGGTCTACCTGGTGACGCGCTACCAGGACGTCCGGGCGGCGCTGATGGACCCGCGCTTCGGGCAGGACGTCCGCCGCAGCCAGGCCATCGCGAGCGGGCGGGGCTCCGGCCTGACGCTCGGCTCCGAGGTCGTCCACATGCTCAACAGCGACCCGCCGGACCACACCCGGCTGCGCCGCCTGATCCAGGGCGTCTTCACCCGCCGGCGGGTCGACCTGATGCGGCCGATGGTCGAGCGCATCGCCGGCGGCCTGCTGGACGGGCTGCGCGGGCGGGAGACCGCCGACCTGGTGGCGGACTTCGCCTTCCCGCTGCCGATCATGGTCATCTGCGAGCTGCTGGGCTTCCCCCCGGAGGACATGCACGCCTTCCGCACCTGGTCGACGGCGATCCTCACCCAGGGCGGCGAGATGACCTTCGACCAGGCCACCGCCGAGATGAACGACTACCTCCGGGAGTTGATGACGGCCCGACGGGCCGCCCCGAGCGAGGACGTCCTGACCGACCTGGTGCGGGCCCGTGACGCCGGCGAACTCACCGAGCAGGAGGTGTTCTCGATGGTCTTCCTGCTGCTGATCGGCGGTCACGAGACCACCGTCAACCTGCTCGGCACCGCCACCCTGGCCCTGCTCCACCACCCCGACCAGCTCGCCCGGCTGCGCGCCGACCCGGCGGCGATGCCCGTCGCCATCGACGAGTTCCTGCGCTACGAGTCCCCCGTGAGCATGGCCACCCTGCGGTTCACCAACGCCGACGTGATGGTCGACGACGTGGAGATCCCGGCGGACGAACTGGTGCTGCTCTCGCTCGGCGCGGCCAACCGGGACCCGGCCCGCTTCACCGATCCCGACCGGCTGATCCTGGACCGGGGCGATCCGGGCCACCTGGCCTTCGGACAGGGCCTGCACCGGTGCCTCGGCTCCTTCCTCGGCAGGCTGGAGAGCGAGGTCGCGCTGACCGGCCTGCTGGAGCGCTTCGCGCGGATCGAGCTGGCCGCCGCGGAGGAGACCCTGCCCTGGCGCAACACGATCATGCTGCGCGGCCTGGAGTCGCTGCCGGTCTCCCTCGATGGCTAGCGGCGCGAAGGCGGACGGCGCGAGGACAGCGGGCGCTTCGGGCCTGCTGCGGTTCCGCCCCCGGTTCGGCGTCGCCCCGCTGCGCTCGCGCGGCTTCCGGCTGCTGGTGATCGGCCAGGCCACCTCGGAGTTCGGCAACGCGTTCCAGGTGGTCGCCCTGCCGCTGCTGGTCTACTCCCTCGGCGGCGGCGCCCGCCAGTTGAGCCTGGTGGTCGCCGCCTACGGCGCGGGACGGCTGGCCGCCACCCCGCTCGGCGGGATCCTCGCCGACCGGTTCGGCGCCCGGCGGGTGATGCTGACCGCCGACCTCGGCCGGCTGCTCGCCACCGCCGGGCTCTGCGCGGTCGCCGCAGGAGGGGCGGCCGCGTTCTGGCTGATCGGCGGACTCGCCCTGCTGGTCGGCCTCGGGGCGGGGGTCTTCCTGCCGGCCGCCTGGGCGATCACCCCGGCCCTGCTGCCCGCCGAGGACCTGCACGCGGGCAACGCCCTGAACAGCACGGTCACCTTCGGCGCCGGCCTGCTCGGCCCGGCGGTGGCCGGCCCGCTGGTCGCCTGGCTGAACCCGGCCACCGCCCTGGGCGTGGACGCGGCGACCTTCGCCGTGTCCACGGCGACGCTGCTGCTGATCGGTCGCGGCGGCCTCGTCGCACCGGCCCGCCCGATCTCCGAACGCGCCTCCGTACCAAGGAACTTCCGCACCCTACTGCGGGAATCGCCGCTGCTGCGCGCGGTGCTGACGGTGACGGCGATCGCGAACCTGACGGTGGGCGGCGCCACCCGGGTCGCCCTGCCGGCCCTGGCCACCCACGGCTTCTCCGCCGGCGCCGCCGGGCTGGGCCTGCTGCTCGCCGCGTTCACCGGCGGCGCGCTGGTCGGCGGCCTATTCGCGGCCGGCCTCACCGAGGTGCGCTCCCGCGGCCGCACGGCGATGCTCTCCGGCCTGGTGATGGGCGCGGCGATCGGCCTGGTGCCCTTCACCGGCCTCGTCGGCGCCGTCCTGCTGCTCTGCGTGGCGGGCGGCGCCAGCACGGTGACCAACGTCCTGGTCGTCACCGGCGTGCAGAAGAGCACCCCGCCCGCGCTGCTGGCCCGGGTCATGGCGGCCGTCACCTTCTGCGCGCTGGGGGTCTTCCCGGTCTCGGTGATCGCGGCCGGCGCGGCGGTGGACGCCTTCGGCAGCCGGTGGGTGTTCGCGACGACCGGGCTGTGCCTGATCGGCGCCTTCGGATACGCGCTGACCAGGCGCGAGATGCGCGAGCTGTAGGACTCCCGCGCCGTGTGTGCCGTTCCGCTCCAGGCGACACGCGGTGCCGCCAGCGGCAACCATTCGTACCCGGCCGGTCCTAGCGTGTGACCCACCGCAGCCCTGACGCTGCCCGAGAGAAAGGAAGCGCCCATGCCTTTCGTCACCGTCGGCCAGGAGAACTCCGCCCCCGTCGAGCTCTACTACGAGGACCACGGCTCCGGGCAGCCGGTCGTCCTCATCCACGGGTTCCCGCTGGACGGGCACTCCTGGGAACGGCAGAGCGCCGCACTGCTGGACGCCGGCCACCGGGTCGTCACCTACGACCGCCGCGGCTTCGGCCGCTCCTCCCAGCCCACCACCGGCTACGACTACGACACCTTCGCCGCCGACCTCCACACCCTGCTGGAGACCCTCGACCTGCGGGACGCCGTCCTGGTCGGCTTCTCGATGGGCACCGGGGAGGTCGCCCGCTACGTGTCCGCGTACGGCTCCGGCCGCGTCGCCAAGGTGGCCTTCCTCGGCTCGCTGGAGCCCTACCTCCTCAAGACCGACGACAACCCGGACGGCGCGGCCCCGAAGGACTTCTTCGACGGCATCGTGGCTGCTGTGAAGGCCGACCGGTACGCCTACTACACCGCCTTCTACCAGGACTTCTACAACCTCGACGAGAACCTCGGCACCCGGATCAGCGAGGAGGCCGTCCGCAACAGCTGGAACGTCGCGGCGGCCGGCGGCTGGTACGCCGCCGCCGCGGCACCCTCCACCTGGTACACCGACTTCCGCGCCGACATCCCCCGCATCGACGTGCCGGCCCTGATCCTGCACGGCACCGGCGATCGCATCCTGCCCATCGACAGCACCGCCCGCCCGTTCCACCGGGCCCTGCCCTCCGCCGAGTACGTGGAGATCGAGGGCGCACCGCACGGCCTGCTGTGGACCCACGCCGAAGAGGTCAACAAGGCGCTGCTGACCTTCCTCGCGAAGTAGCCGGATCCGTCCGGCCCCGAGGGCCCCGCACCCGCCCGTCCGGTTGCGGGGCCCTCGGGGCCGGTGCTCTCCTGCTGGTGTCGGGCCGTGCGACGGCCGCAGCCGAATCGCCCCGACGCCCCCGAGGGAAAGCCGGTGGCCCCCATGGCCGAGCGATCCACCGTCCGCACCGTGACGTACGACCTGCTGCGCACGCTCGGCCTCACCACCGTCTTCGGCAATCCGGGCTCCACCGAGGAGCCGTTCCTCCAGGACTTCCCCGCGGACTTCCACTACGTCCTGGCCCTCCAGGAGGCCTCCGCGATCACGATGGCCGACGCCTTCGCCCAGGTCACCGGCCGCCCCGCGCTGGTCAACCTGCACTCCTCGGCCGGCACCGGCAACGCCATGGGCAACCTGGTGTCGGCCTCCCACGCGCACACGCCCCTGATCGTCACCTCCGGCCAGCAGCACCGGGAACTGCTGATCGGCGAGCCGTACCTCGCCAACCGCGAGGCGACCCTGCTGCCGCTGCCCTCGGTGAAGTGGTCCTACGAACCGGCCCGCGCCCAGGACGTCCCCGAGGCCGTCATGCGCGCCTACGCGCACGCGCTCCAGCCGCCCGCCGGGCCGGTCTACCTGTCGATCCCGCTGGACGACTGGAAGCAGCCGCTGTCCGCCTTCACCCGGGTGCGGACGGTCAGCCACCGGGTGGCCCCCGACCCCGGACGGCTGCGGGCCTTCGCCGAACGCCTCTCCGCCGCCCGCCGGCCCGCACTCGTCCTCGGACCCGAGGTCGACCGCGGCGGCGGCTGGGACGCGGCCGTCGCCCTCGCCGAGAAGCTGCGCGCCACCGTCTACGGCCCCCCGCTCGCGGAGCGCACCTCCTTCCCGGAGGACCACCCGCTCTACGCCGGCCCGCTGGGCCTGTCGGTCAAGGCCGTCGGCGAACGCCTGACCGGACACGACCTGGTCGCCGTGATCGGCGCCGAGGTCTTCCGCTACTACCCGTACGTACCGGGCGACTACCTCCCCGCGGGCACCGCCCTGCTCCAGCTCACCGGCGACCCGCACGCCGCCGCCACCGCCCGGGCCGGCGACAGCCTGCTCGGCGACCCCCGGCTGGCCCTCGAAGGGCTGCTGGACCTGGTCCAGGAGGGCACGGCCCGCACCGCCCCCGACCCGATGCCCCGGCCCCGGGTCCTGTCGGCCTCCCCGACCCTCCCGCTCCCCCCGCCCGCCGTCTACGCCGCCCTGAGCCGGGTCCGCCCACCGGACGCCGTCATCGTCAACGAGTCCACCTCGACCATGGCCGAGCAGCTCGAATGGCTGCCCACCACCCGCCCCGGATCCTTCTTCTCCACGGCCAGCGGCGGCATCGGCTGGGCCGTCCCCGCCGCCGTGGGCATCGCGCTCGCCGACCGGGAGCGCGGAGTGCGCCGCCCGGTGGTCGGCCTGATCGGCGACGGCTCCTTCCAGTACTGCGTCCAGGCCCTCTACACCGCGGCCCGGCACCGCCTCCCGATCGTCTACGTGGTCATGCGCAACCACGAGTACGCGATCCTCAAGTCCTTCGCCCGACTGGAGGACACCCCCGGCGTCCCCGCACTCGACCTCCCCGGCCTCGACATCGCCTCACTCGCCCGCGGCTTCGGCTGCCACGCCGTCGACGTAGAGACGACCGAGGACCTGGAACGGGAGTTCACCACGGCCCTGACCGCCGACACCACCACCGTCATCGTCGTCCCCACCCAACCCCAACCCGCCACGCTGTAGGGGGTGCGGCCGGGCCCGGGCGGCGGGAACTCAATCAGTCGCTTGACAATCATCGCGAGCCCCTGCTTGAGTCCGGACCATGGCACGGGCAGAGAAGACGGACCAGCGCCGGGAGACCGGCCGGCGCACCCGGGACGGCCTGCTGGCCGCCGCCCTGGACCTCCTGGCGGAACGCGGCCAGGACGGCGTGAAGCTCCGCGACGTCACCGACCGCGCCGGGGCCAACGTCGCCGCGGTCAGCTACCACTTCGGTTCACTGAGGGCGCTCTGCGACGCCGCGATCGAGCAGGCGCTGGAGCGGTACCTGGACGCCCAGATCCAGGCGCTCGACCCGCTCGGCCCCGACGCGACCCTCCAGGAGCTCGCGGCGGCGTTCGCCCGGCCGATGATCAGGGCACTGGCCGCCGGCGGACCGGAACTGGCCGTGATGCGCACCGTCGCCCGGGTCGGCATCGATCCACCCCAGGGCTGGGACCGCCTGAGCGGCAAGTTCGAACGGGCCCGCCAGGACGCCGTCCGCGTCCTGGCGGCCCACCTGCCCGGTGTCGACGAGCGGGAACTCGTCTTCCGCACCCGCTGCGCCGCCGGCCTGCTGAACTGGCTCGCCCTGGCCCCCATCGGCGCCGAGCTGGCCAGCGAGCCCGCCGAACGGATCGAGCGGCAGCTGCTGCCCGTCCTGACCGGCGTGTTCCACGGGCAGCCGTACCCCGGCTGACCTGCACGGACCCCCGTCCGACCAGAACCATTCAAGCAAATGCTTGACCACTCGCCATGACGCTCCCATAATTTCAAGCAAGCATTTGATTGCTTTCATGGAAGGGGAAGTGCGATGACCACCGACGCGGAAGCCGTGGTGCGGGCCGCCTACCACGCGGCCGAGGGCCACGTCCTCGACGTACCGGGCTTCATCGACAGGTTCGCCGAGGACGGGGTGTTCAACAACGTCCTCGCGGGCGAGAGCTACCGCGGCGAACACCTCGGCGACCAGGTCGTCTTCATGGCAGCCCTGGCACCCGACATCCACCGCGAACTCCACCGGGTCCACGTCATCGGCGACGTGGTCGCCGTCGAGCTGACGATCGAGGGCACCGTCACCGGCCCCTTCGAGACGCCCGCCGGCACCGTCCGGGCGCCCGGCGCCCGACTCGGCATCCCCACCGCCGACTTCTGGTACGTCGAGAACGGGAAGGTCAAGGAGTTCAACTGCTACGTCGGGCTCAGCGTCATGCTCGCCCAACTCGGCGTGCACCCCGACTTCGCCGCCGCCGTCGCCTCCTCGGCGGCCCCACCGTCCTGACCGCCCGGGCCCGGCCCCCGATCCGTCAGGCTTCCGCCCTCACGAACCGCCGCTCCCCAGCATCAGGTCCGTCCCGCCCAGGAAGGTCAGCCCGGCCGCGTCGCTCAACTCGTCGGGGAGGCAGGTGAGGGCGAGCTGCAGCGCCTGCAACGAGTCGACGCCGAAGATCGCCGTCACGCGGTCGGCGATGCCGGGGTGCCCGGTGATCCGGTACGGGCAGTACCAGTCCGGCCCCTCCGGGTCGCGGGACGGCGCCCCGACCTCCACCAGCACCGGCACCCTCGTCCCGTCCGGAGCGGTGAAGACCAGCTCACGGCTGGCCACGGCCCGACCAAGTTCGTACTCAGTGCTCACCGCCGCAGTACACCACACGACGTACCACCGGGTGATCGACGGCAGGTCCCCCGCGCGGCCGGGCGCCGGCCCTCGTCCCGATGATCCTCGGGTCCGCTCCGGGCGGCGGAGGAGCGGAAGGGCGCCGCTCGGCGCGGACTCCCGCCGGATGGTGCCGAAGCGCGGTCTCGCCCGCTCCGGGGCGGGCGGTGGCGGCCTGCTGCTGGTAGACGGCCATGTGGGCCGAGAGCCCCGTCGCGCGGGCGCCGCCGACGGTCTCGCGCAGCAGGACCAGGCGGCGCGGTCCGGGCGGCACCCTGGCCGCGGCCAGCGCGGACAGGGCGGTGCGGACGGCCTCCCGGAGGGTGGCCCAGGCCGCGTCCTGCTGCTGCGGCCAGGCCGTGTCGGGCACCTGGAGCATTCGCGCCGCGCACCCGAGGTGGCGCCGTGCGTCCCACTCCGCCACCTCCCGGGGGTGGCCGCCGGACGCGGGGCGGGAGGCGAGCGAGATCATGCCGACCGTCCCCTTCGGCGGGCGGCGACCAGGAACGAGTGCAGCGGCCCGGCCAGTTCCCCGGCGCGGGTGAAGGAGTGGTAGCGGGCGTCCACCAGCGGGGCCAGGTCCTGCAGGAGGGTCGTCCTGATCGGGCAGGAGGCGTGGACGGCGAAGAAGACGGGCAGCCGGGGCCCGGCGTGGACGTTGTAGGCCACCTCGTAGGCGCCGGACTCGCTCAGCTCGGTGCGCACCACCAGCATCGCGTGGGCGCTGTCGAGCAGGCCCAGCCGCCAGGCGCGGAACGCCGCAGGCGTGAACGCCAGGCCGGTCTCCTCGGTGAAGGCTTCCTTGAACGTCCCCGCGTGCTGGGCGGCGGGGTAGGGCAGCAGGGTCACCGGGCCGCTCGCCACCCCTGGGTCGGTGGCCAGGTCGACCACGCTCTGCACCACGTCCCGGTCGCCCGGGCCGGAACGGGTCAACGGCTGGCGGACGAACAGGCGCAGCGGCCCCGCTCGGGGCGTGGTCGTCGGCGTCGCGGCCAGGGAGGAGGAGGCGGTCAGGGAAGGGGAGGAGGTTGGGAGGGGAGGCATCACGATCACCCCATAGTGGTTTACCTTTCCGAAATCTGTCCGTAATCTCAAGGTTACCCAATGAGGTGTCCGGCCGGTGCTCCGCACGCCTCCGCCCCGGCCTCCCCGGCGGGCGCCGATCGAGGAGCCGCCTTAGCATTCCGGTGGAGCAGGGGGCCGTCCCCAGGAGATCCCGAGGAGCTTCGCGATGAGTACGCACCTTGACCCTGCTCATGACCGCCACTCCCGGTCGCTGCGGGTGCGCTGCCACCTGTGGCCGCACGGGCAGGCCGCCCGGCGGCATCCGCACCCGCCGACGGTCCACGGCGTGGCCGCCCACCTGGCGGAGGCGGCGGCGGCGCTGCACAGCCTCGGCGAGGACGACGACCAGGAGCGCACCGCGATCCTGCGGACCGCGCGCCAGGCGACCGACACCGCGCTCGGCGTGCTCACCGCCCTGGGCGCCGCCCCCGGCCCCCACCGACTGGAGCTGCTGCGCGACTCGGTCCGCGCCGCGCACGGCACGGTGGAGTCCGGGAAGACGGCGATCCACCGGAGCACCGGCACCCGGCTCGGCTGAGTCCGCCACCGATGCCGGCCGGTTTCAGTGCGGGCGACACCGCCTTCGTG
>NZ_LFVW01000161.1:0-7904 GCF_001182915.1 Kitasatospora sp. MY 5-36 | reverse complement strand
GCATGGTCAGGGCCAAGAGCACGCTGAACATGCTGTCGATGTGCTTCGTCGTGCTGGCGATCGTCAGCGTGCTGTGGGTGCTCTACGGCTACTCGCTCAGCTTCGGCTCCGACGCCTTCCACGGCCTGATCGGCAACCTCGACCACCTGGGGATGCGCGGCATCGGGCGGGACGAGCTGCACGGCTCGATCCCGGTCACCGTGTTCGCCGTGTTCCAGCTGATGTTCGCGGTGATCACCCCGGCGCTGGTCAGCGGCGCGATCGCGGACCGCGCCAGGTTCACCGCCTGGACGCTGTTCGTCACGGTCTGGGCCACGGTGGTGTACTTCCCGGTCGCGCACTGGGTGTTCAGCACCGACAACGGGCGCGGCGGCTGGCTGGTCGACCGGGTGGGCGTGATCGACTTCGCCGGCGGCACCGCGGTGCACGTCAACGCCGGGGTCGCGGGCCTGGCGCTCTGCCTGGTGCTGGACAAGCGGGTCGGTTTCCGGAAGCACCCGATGCGCCCGCACAGCCTGCCGCTGGTGATGCTCGGCTCCGGGCTGCTCTGGTTCGGCTGGTTCGGCTTCAACGCGGGCTCGGCGCTGGCCGCCAACGGCGTCGCCGGCGCGGCGTTCCTGAACACCCAGATCGCCACCGCCGCCGCGATGCTCGGCTGGCTGGCCTACGTACGGGCGAGGAACGGCGCCTTCACCTCGCTGGGCGCGGCCTCCGGCGCGGTGGCCGGACTGGTCGCCATCACCCCGGCCTGCGGGTCGGTCTCGGTACTCGGTTCCATCGTGATCGGGCTGGTCGCGGGCGCGGTCTGCGCGGCGGCGGTCAGCCTCAAGTACCGGCTGGGCTTCGACGACTCGCTCGACGTGGTCGGCGTGCACGCGGTCGGCGGGGCGATCGGCTCGCTGCTGATCGGCCTGCTCGCCACCGGGCACGTCGGCGAGAGTGCCAGGGGCCTGTTCTACGGCGGCGGCTTCGGGCAGCTCGGCAAGCAGGCGGTCGGAGTCGTGGTGGTCGCCTGCTACTCCTTCGTGCTCTCCTGGCTGCTCGGCCGGGCGATCCAGCGGACCATCGGCTTCCGGGTCGCCGAGGAGGTCGAGGTGGTCGGCATCGACCAGACCGAGCACGCCGAGACCGCCTACGACTTCACGGCGTCGGGGGCTCCCTGGCCCGAGCCCCCGGCGTCCCGGTCCCGGCCCCGGTCCCGGTCCCGGGGAATGGCGGACGGCCTGGCGACGGCCGTGCGGAAGGCGTTGCGGAGGAGGGCCCCGTAGCCGGCTGGGCGTGCCGGGGCCCGGGGCCCCCTTCACCGGCCGAGGGCCGCCGTCACCAGGTGACAGGCAGTGCGTGGAGCCCGTAGACCTCGTTGTTGACCCGGTAGGGCACCTCTTCGGCGGGACACGCGAGCGCGAGGCCGGGCAGCCGCCGCAGCAGCGCGGGCAGCGCGATCCGCAGTTCGGCGCGGGCCAGCGGTGCGCCGAGGCAGTGGTGCGGGCCGTGCCCGAAGGTCAGGTGCGACACGGGTTCGCGTCCGATGTCGAGGCGGTCCATCCCGGCGCCGAGCGCCGGGTCCCGGTTGGCCACCGGCAGCTGGCAGACGACCTGCTCGCCGGCCTTGACCGGCACGCCGCCGATCTCGGTGTCGCACCGCGCCGTCCGGGCCAGCGCGGTGCTGGACACGGACAGGTACCGCAGCAGTTCCTCGACGGCGGCGTCGACCACCGGATCGCCCTCGGGCGCGTCGCGCAGCCGGTCGGCCTGCTCCGGGTGCGACAGCAGGGCGAGCACGCCCAGGCCGATCGTGTTGGACACCGTGACGTGGCCGGCGAGCAGCAGCAGCTCGCAGACCCCGACCAGTTCGGAGTCCGACACCGCGCCGCCGTGCTCCCGGACGAGCATGCCGATCATCCCGTCGTCCGGGCTGCGCCGCTTCTCCGCCACCAGGAAGGCCACGTACGCGTGCGACTCCCGGCCGGCCGCGAGCCGTTCCTCCATGGGGAGCCCGAGGTCCAGCGTGGTCCGGGACCAGCGGTGGAAGTCCCCCTGGTCCGGGTCGGGGACGCCGAGCATCGCGCAGATCACCCCGAGCGGCAGCGGCAGGGCGAAGGCGTCCATCAGGTCCGCCGCGGGCCCCCGCGCCTCCATGGCGTCGAGCAGTTCGCCGACCAGGGCGCGGATCATCGGCTCCAGGGAGCGGATCCGTTTCCCGGTGAACTCCGGCGTCAGCACGTGGCGCAGCCGGGTGTGCTCCGGCGGGTCCATGTTGAGGAGTTCGTTCGGCAGGACCGGGGCGCGTTCCGGGTCGTACATCGCGAAGGTCTCCTGGTCGGCCAGGACGCGCCGCACGTCGGCGTGCCGGGTGACGAGCCGGTACTCGCCGACCCGGTGCAGCCAGAAGTCCCGGACCCGCCGGGCCGGGTCCCCGCGCTGGGCCTCGCCCAGGGCCGGGCCCGGGTCGAACCCGTCGCGACGGTAGAAGATCGAGATCGGCGGCACGTCCTGCTCGCTCATGGAACCTCCCGTGATCATCCGGTATCCCCTTCCCGATACCCCCGGCCCCGGGCCACCGCGCACACCGGCGGCTATCCCGTACGGCGCGCGGGGGCGCGGCGGCCTCGCACGCGCCCCCTCTCCCGAGCCGGAGCCGCCCCCGGCGCGCCTCACCCCAGGCTCACCTGCCCTTCCCGTCCGCCAGGAGGCCCGCCTGCCGGTCCGTCAGGAGCCCCTCGGTACGGAGCCAGCGCACCGTGTCGGCCATGGTCTCCGCGATCGGCCTCGGCAGCAGTCCGCAGGTGCTCGCGGCCGGGTGGACGGGAGCCGCGCAGGCGCAGGTGTAGACGGCGCCGTACTCCGCGGGGATGTGCCAGGGCCAGCCGCGCTGCACCAGGGTGGCCAGGGCGCCGACCGGCAGCATGGCGCGGGCAGGCAGGAAGACCGCGGGCAGCCGCCGCCCGGTGACCTCCCGCAGGGTCCGCACGTACTCCCGGGTGGCCAGTTGGCGGCCCGGGGCGAAGTGGCGGTCGAGGCCCGTCCTCGGTGCGGTCAGCAGTCGGGCGTGCAGCCGCGCGGTGTCGCGGACGTCGCCGACCGGGAAGCCGCCGAGCGGCCAGACCGGCATCAGCCCGCGCAGGGTGTTGCGCAGCCGGGTGTTCTGGTCGCCCGGCCCCGGGTCCAGCGGGCCGAGCAGCGCGGGCGGGTAGCTGATGACCACCGGTGCGCCGTCCCGCTGGTGGCGGCGGGCGACGCGCTCGGCGGCGGCCTTGGTGGCCATGTACGTCTCCCGGGGGCGGCCGACCGGGGAGTCCTCCCGGAGCGGCCGCCGGCGGGTCGGCAGCAGCGCGACGATGCTCGACACGTGGATGACCGGATCGGCGCCCGACCGGCGGGCCGCGGCCAGCACCAGGTCGGTCCCCCGCTCGTTGGTCCGGCGCATGGCCGCGTACCGCCGGCTGTCGAAGGAGTACACCGAGGCCGCGTGCAGGACGGCGTCGGCGCCGCGCACCGCGCGGGCCGCGCCGCCCTCGTCCGTCACGTCCCCGACGACCAGGTCGACGGCGCCCGGGTCCACCTCCAGCAGGGCGAGGGCCCGTTCCGCGCGGGCCGGGTCGCGCACCAGCATCCGCACCCGGTGCCCGCCCCGGACCATCGCCGCGACCGAGTGGATGCCGACGAACCCGGTGCCGCCGGTCACGCTCACCAACATCGGACCACCCCTCCGCTCAGCCGGTCCCGTCGCCGGCACCGCCGACGCCCCGGTGGAATCCTCCGCCGTAGAACAGCAGCGCCTGCCGGCCCTCCGTCCAGCCCGACCCGAGCACGCTGCCGAGGAAGACCGAGTGGTCGCCGCCGTCGTACTGCGCGGCCAGCTTGCACTCCAGCCAGGCGAGCGAGCCCGACAGCAGCGGGGCGCCGGTGAACGGGCCGGGCCGCCAGTCGACGCCGTGGAACTGGGCGGCGCCGCGCGGTCGGCCGCGGCCCGCGAAGTACCGTGCCAGCGGCTCCTGTTCGGCCCCCAGGACGGAGACCGCGAAGGACCCGGTCGCCGTGATCGCCCGGTGCATCGTCGCGGTGCGGGCGACGCAGCACAGCACCAGCGGCGGCTCCAGCGACACCGAGCTGAACGCGTTGGCGGTCATCCCGTGGACGTGCTCGCCACCGGTGGTCAGCACCGTGATCCCGGTGGCGAACCGGGCCATCGTCTCGCGCAGCGCGTCCGGCGGAACGGCGGCGTGCCGGGAGGACGGCGAGGTCGTGGACGGTGACGGGTCGTCGACCAGGGCGCGGCCGTTGTCGCTCACCGCGCCCTCCCCGTGCCCACCGGCCGGCCGGGCGGGGCCGGCGCCGCCAGGACCCGGGCGGCCACCGCGTCCTCGGCGTACGGCGCCAGCGCCCGGCGCAGCTCCTCCGGCACCGGGGCCGGGACGGTCGCCGTGTTCGGCCCGCGCATGCACGCGATCCGCTGGCGGCCGCGGGCGACCGGGCTCCCCTGCCCGCCGTCGATCCGCAGGTAGTCGAAGCTGAACTGGATCTGGGTCCGGGTCAGTTCCTCCAGCCGCATCCGGACCGACAGCTCGTCGAAGGCGGTGATCTCGGCGAAGAACTCGCACTCCACCTTGAGGGTGAACAGCTTCAGGTCCTCCCGCAGCTCGGCGAGCACCCCGGGCGCCTTCTCCTTGAGGAACATCTCCCGGCAACGACCCTGCCAGCGCAGGTAGTTCACGTAGTAGACGTTGCCGACGAGGTTGGTCTCCTCGAACCCCACGGTGTGGCGCAGCTCGTAGTAGCCCGACATCAGTTCTCCTTTCCGGCGAGTACGGCGAAGACGACCGGCCCGGGCCGTCCGTTGACGGTGGTCACCCAGGTGGCGACGGCGGCGTCGCCGGCGGACAGGACGGCCCAGCCGTCCGGGTGGACGCGGTCGAGGGTCAGCGCCTGCGTGGTCGCACCGGACTTGCGCAGGCACTCCAGCGCGCTCCAGACCCTGGTGCCGGCCACCTCCGGGGCCTCGGCGGCCTCGGTCGCCAGCAGGTCCCGCAGGGCGTGTTGGCCGGGGCCGAGCAGCGCGTCCCAGTCCTCGGGGGTCCGTTCCAGGACGGACTCGGCGTCGCAGGCGAGGCGTCCCCGGCCCACCACCGCCAGGGTCAGGCCGCCGTCGTGCGAGGCCGACACCGTCCAGCCCTCGAGCCCCGGCCCGCCGCCGAGTTCGGGCCTGCCGTCCGGCCGGTGGTTCAGCTCCACCGGCCGGCCCAGCGCCCGACCGACGGCGGTCGCGGTGCGGGCCCGGCGGTCGCGGTGCCCGGCGTCGCCCTCCGCGGCGGGTTCGACGACCACCGCGCGGCTGCCGCCCAGGACCCGTTCCAGGCTGCGTTCCAGGTACGAGCCGAGCATCGCGGGCACCCACGGGCCGGCGCCGTCGCGCCGGCGCACGGCGACCAGGGTCAGCCCCTGCCAGTGCTCGACCACCGCTCCGGAGGGCGTGCGCACGACGAGGTCGTAGACGTAGCGGTCCCCGTCCTGGGAGCGCTCCCGGGCGTCGAGCACGACGAACCCGGTGTCCTGGTCCGCCCGGTCGGCCAGCCAGAGCCGCTCGATGCTCTGCGGCAGCAGGGTGGCGTCCGGCACGCAGCACTGGATGGCGTGCATCATCGCGTCCCGGGTGCCCGGATCGGCCAGTTGCTGGTCCTGCGGCAGGAAGGCGGCGAACCAGGGCGCCTGGGCGGCGGTGGAGATCTCCGCCAGGGCGTGCCGGGCGCTCGCCCGCCGGTACTCCAGCAGGCGCTGGAACCGCTTGCCCTGGAACAGCACGCCGCCGTACAGCTCGGTCACCGGGTCGACCGGCACCGTCGGCAGGCCGGACCCGACCGGCGGCGGTGTGCCGGGCGGTTCGGGCCGGGGGTAGCGCAGCCTCGCCCGGAAGTGGTCGGCCGTGAAGCCGGTGTCCTCGCTGCGCAGCACCACGTCGACCGTCCCGGGGGCCTGCACCAGCGCGGCGATCCGGATGGTGGTCGAGCCGCCCGGGCGGACCACCACGGGGCGGCGGAACTCGACGTCCTCCAGCAGCGGCGAGCCCTGGTGCCCGCTCACCGCGGCGGCCACCTGGGCCATCGCCTCCATGCCCAGGACGGCCGGGAAGAGCAGGTCGCCCTGGAGCCGGTGGTCGGTCAGGTACGGGTCGCTGCCCTCGGACAGCTCGGCCTCGGTGATCAGCTCGATCTCCGGATGGTGGGCGACCACCCGCTCCACGAACCTGGTCAGCGGCAGTTCGCGCTGGACCGTGGCCAGGGTGGGCAGGCCGCCGGCCCGTCCGCTCACCACCAGGACGGGGCCGGCCGAGGGGTCCGCGAGCACCTCGCGGAGCACCCGGATCCCGTCCTCGGTGGAGATCGGCGTGATGCCCTCCCGGATCAGCGCCTCGACGACGCCGAGCCGTTCGCCCATCCCCGCGCCCGACCAGACCGACCACTCCAGGGCGATCGCCCGGGCCCGCGGGTGCCGGTCCCGGAAGCGGAGGGTCAGCTCGGTCATCCAGTCGTTGGCGGTGGCGTAGTGGGCCTCGCCGCGGAGCCCGGCCCGGCCGATGATCGAGCCGAAGGTGACCAGCAGCTTCAGGCGGTCCGGGTCGACGGCCGCCAGCACCGCCGCCAGGCCGTCGGTCTTGGGCGCCAGGGTCCGCCGGAAGTCCTCGGCGGTCAGCGCGTCCAGGGCGGCCGGCTCGTTGCGGCCGGCGCCGTGCAGCACCGCGGTGACCGGGCCGAGCTCGCACTCCAGCCGACCCACCGCGGCGGCGACCTCCTCGGGCGAGGTCACGTCCGCCCGGGCGTAGCGGTAGCGCAGGCGGGCGGCGTCCATCCTGGCCAGGTTCCCGGCGAGTTCGCGGTCGGCGGCCGGGTCGGCGCGGCCGATCAGGGCCAGGGCCGCCCCGGAGTCCCGGGCGACCGCCAGGGCGCACTCGGCGGTGATGCCCTTGCCGCCGCCGGTGACCAGGAGGACGTCCCGCGCGTCGAGCGGTGACTCGCCCTCCGCCACCGGGCGGCGCGGCAGGGGGCGGAGCACCGGGACGGTGCGGCGGCCGTCCCGCTGGTAGCGGACCTCCGCGAAGCCGGCCGTGGCGGCGGCCTCGGCGACGACGCGGGCCACCGCCTCGTCGCGGGCGGCCCCCTCGGGGGCGGTGTCGGGCAGCTCGACCACCGTGGTCGGGACGGACGGGTGTTCCAGGTGCAGGGTCTTCGCCAGGCCCGCGGCCCCGAGGCGGTGCTGGACCACGACCAGCCTGGTGCCCTCGGGGGCGGCCAGGACGGCTCGTGCGGCGGTCAGGAAGAGCTCCGTGTCCTGCGCGCCGCACTCGTCCGGGAGGCAGAGCAGGACGCCGTCCCCGAGGCCCGCCGCGGCGAGCGTGGTGCGCAGCGGTGCGGCCAGCGGGTGGCCGGGCGTGGCGAAGACCGTCCAGCCGTCGGCCGAAGCCCGGGGGTCGGACGCCCCGGGGCCGGGGTGCGGCCCGGCCGGCAGGGGAGCCGCCACGTGCTCGACCGCGAAGGGGCGCACCCACGGGGCCACCCCGGGGACCTCGCCCGCCGGCTCCGCCCCGGCCTGCGAGGTGTCCGCCAACCGGTCGATCAGCTCGGCGAGTTCGCCCAGCCGTACGGTCGCGAAGCCGGTCGTGGCGGCGAGCGCGGGCTGGCCCAGCGCCCGGGTGACGTCGTTGACGATCTGGCCGACCGTGATGGAGCTCAGGTGCAGGTCGTCCATCGGGTGGGTCCGCGCGGTGACGGAGTCCAGCGGCAGCTCGACCCGCTCGGCCGCGAGCCGGCGCAGCAGGTCCAGGGTGGAGACCGGGCCGGTGCCGGTGTCCGCGCCCGCCGGACGCGCGGACCGCTCGGCGCCGTCCGCCCCGTCCTCCGCCCCGTCGTCCG
>NZ_LFVW01000160.1:0-20922 GCF_001182915.1 Kitasatospora sp. MY 5-36 | reverse complement strand
CACCCGCCGGGCCGAGGCCGGCAGCCCGGCCGCCGACGAGTCCCGGCGCGCCCACGAGGCGGCCGAGGAGGCCCGGGCCCGCGCCGTGCGCGAGTACAACGAGAGCCTGGAGGAGTGCCGTCGGGCCTACCGGCTGGCCGAGCCGGCCGCCGTGGAGTCGCTGCTGGAACGGGCGCTGGCCGCCGCCGAGACCGCCACCCAGGACCTGCCCGCCCCCTGCCGGGCGGTCTTCCGCCCGCTCACCCGCACCGCCGTGCTGGACCTCGACCTGCCGCCGCTCGACCTGGTGCCCTCGCTCGCCGGCTACCGGCTCGCCCCGGACGGCGACATCCTCCCGGTGCCGCGCCCGCCCGCGGACCGGGCCACCGACTACCTGCGGCTGGTCGCCCGGCTCGCCCTGCGGGCCCTGCAGGCCGCCGACGCCGTGGACACCGACGAGATACTCGCCGGCGTCGTCCTCAACGGCTGGCTGCGCGATCCCGCCACGGCCGAGCCGCTCTGCCTGGTCAGCGTGGACGCCGACCGCGACGCACTGGCCCGCACCCGGCTGCTGCCGCCGGGCACCCCGTACGAGGAGCGCGACGACGAGGGCGTCTACGCCGACGCCGAGCAGGACGAGGCCCTGGTACGGCTGCGCCAGCTCGGCGCCGCCGTCACCCCGGACCCGTACGACCTGGCCGGTGTCCGGCCCGCCGCCCAGGCCGGGGCCACCGTGCCGGCCGCCGCCGACCTGTCCGCCAACGAGTTCGCCCAGCTGGTGCGGGACCTGCTGACCCGCGGCGGGATCGCGCAGTGGAGCGTCCGGCTGCGCGGCCCGGCCGGGCTGGTCGCCACCGGCGAGGGCGCCCCCGGCACCTCGCTGCCCGGCCGCTGGGTGGTGTGGGCCTCCCGGGACACCGGGTCGATCGGCGCCGAGCAGATCGAGACCCTGGCCGAGGCGGTCGGGGAGGAGTCCGCCGAGCGCGGCCTGCGGCTGACCACCGGCCGGTTCACCGAGGAGGTGCTGGACCTCACCGCCGAGGAGGGCCGCCGGCACATCCACCTGATCGACGGCGACGGCGTCCGCGAACTCGCCCACACCCACCTCGGCCTGCCGCTCGCCACCGGCGGCTGACCCGCCGCCCGCTCACCACATCGGCCCTGCTCAGCAGCCTTTGCCCACCGCCCCGTCCCGGCGGGTCGGCCCGTCGCCGGCCTCACCCGAACGGCCCATCCGTCGGGCGCCCCGGCAGGTCCGGGCCGAGGCTGGGGGAACGGCACCCCGGCCCCGGCACCCCCGGGTGATCACCGTCGAACGGGCGTCCGGTACGGTCGGCGGTCGGCCCGGCCACGGGCGGATCCCAGGGGGAGAGGAATGGGCAGAGCGCTCGGCGCACCACCCGGCGAAGGCCCCGGCGACTCGGCCGGACCTGTGAAGGAGCCGGACCGATGACCGCGGTACTGGTCGCCGCCGCGGCGTTCCTGATGACCCTGATCGGCGGTTTCGTCGCCCAGCGCACCCGCGACCGCCGCCACCTGGTGCTCGGCTTCGCCGCCGGACTGATGCTCGGCGTGGTCGCCTTCGACCTGCTGCCCGAGGCGCTCCACCAGGCGCCGGGCGAGGTGCACGGCGTCCCGCAGGCGCTGCTGCTGTTCGCGGCCGGCTTCCTCACCATCCACGTGATCGAGCGCGCCGTCGCGATCCACCGCGGCCACGAGGGCGAGTACGCCGCGCACTCCCACGGCCACCACCACGGGGACGCCCGCTCCGCCGGGCACCAGGGCGTCGGGCTGACCGCCGCACTGGCCCTGGTCGGGCACAGCGTGATGGACGGCTTCGCGATCGGCGCCGCCTTCCAGGCGGGCACCACGGTCGGCACGGTGGTGGCCATCGCCGTGGTCGCGCACGACTTCGCCGACGGCTTCAACACGTACACGATCACCCGCCTGTACGGGAACAACCGGCGGCGGGCGCTGACCCTGCTCGCCGCGGACGCGGTGGCCCCGGTGTCCGGCGCGGCGATCACCCTGGCGTTCACCATCCCGGGGCACCTGCTCGGCCTCTACCTGGGCTTCTTCTCCGGCTTCCTGCTCTACCTGGCGACCTCCGACATCCTCCCCGAGGCGCACAGCCCGCACCCCTCGCGCAGCACCCTGCTCTGCACCGTGGCCGGGGTCGGCTTCATGTGGCTGGTGATCGGCTTCGCGGGCTGAGGCCCGCACCGGTCCTCGCCCTGGTCCCAGCCCCGAGACCGCGACCGGGACCGGGACCGATCGGCCCGGCGGTCGGGCGACCGGCCGCCGCGGCCCTCAGCCCGGAAGCCGCCCCCAGCACTCCCGCATCGAGGCCAGCGCCTCGGTGATGGCCGGCCGCCGGGAGGCCTGGGAGCGCCAGAGCGCGAACACCCGGCGGCCCGGCTCCGGCGCCACCCGGCGGGCCGCCACCCCGGGCGGCAGCGGGCCCCGCCCGAGCCTCGGCACCAGGCCCATCCCCAGACCGGCCGCGACCAGCGCGATCTGCGTCTCGAACTCCCCGACCTGGTAGCGCACGTCCGGCTCCTCGCCGGCCTCGCGCAGGGTGCGGACCAGCCAGTCGTGGCAGATGTTGCCCGGTGGCACGCTGATCCAGCGCTGCCCGCACAGCCGCTCCACCGGCACCGGGTCGAGCGCGGCCAGGTCGTCGTCGGCGGGCAGCAGCAGGTCCACCGGGTCCGTGCCGAGGTCCATCCGGGAGACCCCCTCCTGCACCGGCAGCGGCACGGTCGGCCAGTCCTGCACCAGCGCCAGGTCCACCTCGCCCCGGGCCACCAGCTCGGCCGCCGGGTACGGGTCGCGCTCCAGCAGCCGGACGTCCAGCTCCGGGCAGCGCCGCCGCAGGTCGGCCAGCGCCCCGGGCATCAGTCCGCGGGCACCGGACGGGAACGCGGCCACCAGCAGCCGCCCGACGGCCTGGCCGCGCTGCTCCTCCAGCCGCACCTCGGCCTGCTCCACCAGCCCCAGCACGGTCTGCGCGGTGACGGCCAGCTCGCGCGCCGCGTCGGTCAGCACCACGCCGCGGCCCTGCCGCTCCAGCAGCACCGTCCGGGTCTCCCGCTCCAGCTTGGCGATCTGCTGCGAGACCGCCGAGGGCGTGAAGCCGAGTGCCGCGGCCGCCCCGCCGACCGAGCCGTGCACCGCCACCGCGTGCAGCGCCCGCAGGCGCCCCAGGTCCATCATGCAGCGATACTAAAGCGTCCCCTTCAGAATTCATCGCTGGTGCTGAACGGTCCGGCGCCACCATGCTCGACCCATGACCGCGACAACCGCCGCCGCTCCGAGCGGCCGGAACAGCATGAGCAGTACAGGCAGCACGACCGGCACGACCGGCACGACCGGCACGACCGGCACGGGCGGCACCGGCGGCCGGGGCGGCATGAGCCCGCGCCACATCGCCCTGGCCGTCCTGGTGGCCGCCGTCTGGGGCCTCAACTTCGTACTGATCCACGTCGGCCTGGACAACTTCCCGCCGCTGCTCTTCTGCGCCCTGCGGTTCGCCGTCGTCGCGGTGCCGGCGGTCTTCTTCGTCGGCCCGCCCAAGGTGGCCTGGCGCTGGGTGCTGGCGGTCGGCGTGGTCCTCGGGGTGGTCAAGTTCGGACTGCTCTTCCTCGGCATGCACGCCGGGATGACGGCCGGGCTCTCCTCGCTGGTGCTCCAGGGGCAGGCCGGCTTCACCGCGCTGTTCGCCGCCGTGCTGCTGCGCGAACGCCCCGGCGGGCAGCGGCTGGCGGGCCTGGCGGTCGCCTTCGCAGGCATCGCGCTGAGCGCCTGGGACCAGGGCGCCGGCGGCCCGCTCGGGGCCTTCGCCCTGGTCGTCCTGGCCGCCGTCGCCTGGGGGCTGGCCAACGTGCTGACCCGCAGGGCCGCGCCGCCGGACGCGCTGCGCTGGATGGTCTGGGTCAGCGCCGTCCCGCCGCTGCCGCTGCTGGGCCTGTCCCTGCTGGTCGAGGGCCCCGAGGCGGACCTGCGCGCCCTGCGCGACATCACCCCGGCCGGACTGGGCGCGATCGGCTACGTCGGGCTGGTCTCCACCCTGCTCGGCTTCGTCGCCTGGAGCTTCCTGCTGCGCAGCTACGACGCGACCGCCGTCGCGCCGTACTCGCTGCTGGTGCCGGTGTTCGGGATGTCCTCGGCCTGGCTGCTGCTCGGCGAGCGGATCAGCCCGACGGCCGCCGCGGCCGCGCTGCTGGTGATCACCGGGATCGGGATCACCGCGCTGCGTCCCGGTACCGCTAGCGGCGTGGCGGCCCGGCTGCGAGGAAGCGGGCCTCGGCGGAGCGCAGCACCCGCAGCAGCACCTCCTCGTCGGCGGGGCTGACCTCGCCGAAGTACTCCTGGGCCACCTCGTCCCGGACCTGCCCGATCCGCTCCACCGCCGCCCGTCCGGCCTCGGTCAGCAGGATCCGCACCGCCCGCCGGTCGGCCGGGTCGGGGCTGCGCTCGACCAGGCCGGCCTCCTCCAGCGCGTCGACCACGGTGGTCGCCGAGCGCGGGGCGATGTGCAGCTTGTCGGCGAGGTCGCTCAGCCGCATCGCGTGGTCCGGCGTCTCGCAGCCGGGCACGTGGGCGAGCGTGCGCAGGGCCCGGGCCTGGCCGGGGGTGATGCCGTACGGCTCCAGCCGCCAGCCGGTCTGACGGCGGATCCGCTTGATCGCCCTGGTCATCGCGTCGGCCAGCTCGGCGGCGGTGCCCGGGGTGCCGGGCCGGGGGCCGGGGGAGGGGTCCGCCGGTTCGTCGGTCGGCGTGGTGGTCATCGGCGGTCTCCTCGGCTGGCGTCCGCCCAAGGGTAGCCGTCGGTCCGGGGCCGGTGGCGGGCGGCGGAAGACGATCGCGGAAAAATGTTGAGCTTGGCTCAGTATCTGGGTTAGCGTTGCTCCCAAGTGAGGGAACCCTAAGTTCCCGTCCCCGACCAATGGAGGGCCCATGCCCCGCTCCGAAGCCCGCGTCGCCACCGACCGCCCGGGCCGTTACGCCAAGCAGCTCACCGCCCACATGGGGCGCAAGATCGAGGCCGTCTACTCCGAGGAGACCGGCCGCGGCACGATGGTCTTCGGTGCCGGCACCGCCACCCTGGAGGCCCAGCCGGACGCGCTGCTGCTCACCGTCGAGGGCGAGCGCGACAAGCTGCCCGGCCTGGAGGACGTCGTCGGCCGCCACCTGGTCCGCTTCGGCGCCCGCGACGAACTCGTCATCGAGTGGCACCGGGACAACGGCGAGCCCGGCCTGGTTCACCGCAACGAGGACCCCGAGGCCTGACCGCCCCCGGCACCCGGCCCGGGCAGCCACCGGGCCAGCGGCCACAGCACCAGGACGGCCAGGCACCAACTCGCCACCACGTCCAACAGCCAGTGGAAGTCGCTCCACACCAGCCCCGCGCCCACCCCGAGCGACAGCAGCACCGCACCCGCCGCCAACTGCCGGGCGGCGCGCGGCCCCGCCACCCGGGCCAGCAGCAGCGCCGCCACCCCGTACGAGATCGCCGCGGTCGCGGTGTGCCCGGACGGGTACCAGCCCCACTGGCCCGCCACCAGCGGCTCCCCGAGCGGACCGGGCCGGGCGAAGGCCGACTTCGCCGGGACCACCAGCAGCGGGATCAGCACCGAGGTCAGCGCCGCCACCGGCAGCGGCAGCCACCAGCGCCCGGCCCCGGCCCGGCGCCCCCGCCAGGCCGCCAACGCGCCGGCCAGCAGCAGCACCGGGACCGCCGGGACGCCGCCGCCCAGGTCCGACAGGAAGTGGCCGAGCCGGTCCAGCAGCGCGTCCGGGACGTCCCGGTGGGCCGTACGGACGGCCCGGCGGACCGAACGGTCCACGCCGAGCAGCGGCCCCTCCACCGCGACCTGCCAGGACACCACCACCAGCAGCACCGCCGCCGTCACCGGGACGGCCACCGACCGGGCCACCCGGCCCAGGACGACGGACAGCCGCCCCGGAGCAGGGGGGAGAGCTCCGGGGCGGCCCTGATGATCGCCGTTCCGTGCGCCCCGGGGGGTGTGGGTCGGACGGTCGGTCGATCGGCCTTCGGTGTGCGCCGGCCCTCCCGGGCCGACCTGGTCGTCCTCGTCCGGCACCCGCGGAACCGGCCCCGGAGGGGGCCCCGCGGACGGCCGCGCCCATGGCTGAGGCTCGCTGTCCATCTGCGATGACACTACGTCAACAGCCCTTCCGCGCCGAGCGCCTTCAGCGATTCCGCACACCATCTTCACCCTGCGCGGGGCAACCTCGGAGGCGCCCCGTCGATCATGCCCCGGCCGCCCGCGCGACGCGCCCGGACAACCGAACGGCCCGTGCGGACCAGAGGTCCCCACGGGCCGTTCAGCGCTGTCCGGACAACCCTCCGGAAGGGGGTTCACGACCTGACGGGCGACACCGCTCAGAGAGCGGCGAACGCGCCCTCCAGGATGTCCAGGCCCTCGTTCAGCAGGTGCTCCGGCATGACCAGCGGCGGCAGGAAGCGCAGCACGTTGCCGTAGGTGCCGGCGGTCAGCACGACCAGGCCCTCCGCGTGGCACGCCTTGGCGATGGCCGCGGTGACCTCCGCGTTCGGCTCCTTGCCACCCGGCTTCACCAGCTCGACGGCGATCATCGCGCCGCGGCCGCGGACCTCGCCGATGATCTCGTACTTCTCCTGCATGGCCCGCAGGCGGCCCAGCATGATCTCGCCGATCCGCTGCGCCTTGCCGTTGAGGTCCTGCTCCTTCATGGTCTCGATGGCACCCAGCGCGGCGGCACACGCCACCGGGTTGCCGCCGTAGGTGCCACCCAGACCACCGGTCTGCGCGGCGTCCATGATCTCGGCGCGGCCGGTCAGCGCGGACAGCGGCAGACCGCCGGCGATGCCCTTGGCGGTGGTGATCAGGTCCGGGACGATGCCCTCGTCCTCGCACGCGAACCACTGGCCGGTACGGCAGAAGCCGGTCTGGATCTCGTCCGCGACGAACACGATGCCGTTCGCCTTCGCGAACTCCACGATCGCCGGCAGGAAGCCCTTGGCCGGCTCGATGAAGCCGCCCTCGCCCTGGATCGGCTCGATGATGATCGCGGCGACGTTCTCGGCACCGATCTGCTTGTTGATGGTGTCGATCGCCTGGGCGGCGGCCTCGGCGGCGGCGTTCTCCGCACCCGTCAGCCAGCGGTACGGGTAGGCGACCGGCACCCGGTAGACCTCGGGGGCGAACGGACCGAAGCCCTGCTTGTACGGCATGTTCTTCGCCGTCAGCGCCAGGGTCAGGTTGGTGCGGCCGTGGTAGCCGTGGTCGAACACCACGATGGCCTGGCGCTTGGTGTAGGCGCGGGCGATCTTCACCGCGTTCTCGACGGCCTCGGAGCCCGAGTTGAACAGCGCGGTGCGCTTCTCGTGGTCACCCGGGGTCAGCTCGTTCAGCTGCTCGGCGACGGCCACGTAACCCTCGTACGGGGTCACCATGAAACAGGTGTGCGTGAAGCTGGCCAGCTGCTCGGTCGTCCGGGCCACCACGGCCTCGGCGCTGTTGCCGACATTGGTCACGGCGATGCCGGAACCGAAGTCGATCAGCGAGTTGCCGTCCACGTCCTCCAGCACGCCGCCGTTGGCACGGGACACGTACACCGGCAGGGTGGTGCCGACACCGGCCGCCACCGCACCCAGCTTGCGGGCGTGCAGCTCCTGCGACTTCGGACCGGGGATCGCGGTGACCAGGCGGCGCTCCTGCGGGAGCGGCGTTGCGGCGCTCATGGGGTATCTCCAGACTTCTCGGCTCGGTGCTTCGCAGGCTACGGCCGCCCTCCCCACCCCGGCACGCGCCACTCGGTAGCAGTGCGCCGTCCGACTTGTCCGGCACGGCCAGCGCGGGTGGCGCGACTACCCGCAGGCCGCGCTCCACTACCCTGAGCGCGGGCGTGTCGCCGGTACGGCGGCATGGGTATGGCGGCACCGACGGCGGTCGGGCCGGGCGGGCGGGCGAGGGAGCGGGACCGTACATGGCACAGGACGGGGCACACCACCACAGCGAGCGCACCACCACCAGACCCCCGACCCCCCTGCCCCACCAACGGCCCGCGGCGGGCACCTCCTCCTTCGACCTCGCGACCTGGGCCTGCGCCCCGCGCCCCGACGCCGACCCGGGCGTCTACCGGCTCGGCTACCGCCGCGTCGACCCGGAGCGCGCGGAGGCGGCCAAGGTCGCGACCTGGCCGCTGCTGCTGCGGGCGGGGCTGAACGCGGTGGTGGCGTGGTTCGCCTATCTATACGGCACCCAGCTGTTGACGTACGTCCTGGTGTGGTTCGGCGGCCAGACGGGCATCGGCCCGCTCGCTTCGCCCTCCGAGTCCGAGGCTATGTTCACGCTTCTGGTGGCCAACATCCTGGTGATCGCCGTGGTCATCAAGATCTTCGGCCGGATGGGCCGCTGGCCCGAGGTGTGGCGCCGTTACGTCGCGCCGCTGCTGTCGCGCACGGTGACGGAGGAGCAGCCCGTCGAGGAGGACGCCCCGGGGGCGGTCGAGGCCGTGCGCGGGCAGGACCCGTGGGACGGGCTGCGCCGGGGCGGTGCGGCCGAGGCGGCCGTCCGGCTGGAGGGCGAGGCCGTGGGGGACGTCGACTATGTGCGGATCCGGCGCGCCTGGGAGTCCGCGCAGGCGGACCCGGTGTTCGTGCCCGCCTTCACCGAGCAGGTGGCCAGCCGCGGCGCGGCGGCCTTCGCCCATCCCTCCGAGGCGCGCGAGCTGCCCGGCCGCGCCGAGCGGCACGATCTGCTGCTCGGCCAGGTCCGGCTCGGTACGGCGCAGGACGTCCCGAAGAATCCGCTGGGCCACCGGGCGGCCGGTTTCGCGCTGGACCCGGCGGTGCTGGGCACCTCGCTGCTGGCGGTGGGTCCGGCGGGGACGGGGAAGACGGCGCGGCTGGCCAGGCCGGTGGCCGAGGCGCTGTGCCTGCAGGCGCTGTCCGGTACGGCCTGTGCGGTGGTGGTCGGGGCGGCGGACGCCGATCTCGGCCCGGATTCCTGGTACGACGTGGTGATCGCGCCCGGCGACCCGTCCTCGCTGTACGGGCTGGACCTCTACGGCGCCGCGCGGGACCCGGACGAGGCGGCCGCCCGGTTGGCCGAGGCGCTGCTGCCGGACGAGCTGACGGCCCGCGCGGAGCATGCCCGTACCGCGCTGCAGCAGGTGGTGGGCCCGTTCCACGCGGCGTACGGCCGCTATCCGGGGGTGCGGGAGCTGCGGGCGCTGTTGGCGGGTGAGCCGGACGTGCTGGCGGCGCTGGTGAAGGCGCTCGGCGTGGCGGGCCGACTCGCCGTCCACGAGCGGGACCTGGAGTACCGGGAGCGGCAGCGCGACCGGGCGGACGACCCCGGGGCGCTGCTGGCGGACCGGTTGGCGCTGCTGGAGCGGCCCGCCTTCGAGGGCGCTTTCGCGACCGACAGCACGGGTCGGCCGCCGTTCGCGATGCGGGTGCTGGACCACCCGCTGCGGGTGCGGGTGAAGCTGCCGGAGCGGAGCCACCCGGAGGCGGCGCGGATGCTGTCCCGGCTGGTGGTGGGGCAGTTCGTGCAGGCGGCGGGGGCCCGCGAGGACCGTTCGCTGTTCGCGGGCCTGGTGGTGGACGACGCCTCGGCGGCGCTGGACGCCGCCGCCGTGCGCGGGCTGCAGCGGATGCGCGGGGCGAACGCGGGCGCGGTGCTGCTGCTGCGGACGCTGGTGGACCTGCCCGAGGCGTTGCGGGCGCCGCTGTTCGGCGCGGTCGGCTGCCGGATGGCGTTCCCGGGGATCGCGCCGTGGGACGGGAAGCTGTTCTCGGAGGCCTGGGGGACGCACCTGGTGCAGGAGACCGCGGTCACCCACACCCCCGACACCTCCGGTGGGGTGATACGGCGGGCGGGGCGGGTCGGGCGGAAGGCGCTGTCGGGGACGACGGCGCAGACGGAGTCGGTGACGACGCGGGATGTGGAGCGGTTGCGGTGGTCGCCGTCGGATCTGGCGCACGCGTTGCCGGCGGGGCATGCGGTGGTGTCGTTGACGGCGGTGTCGGGGGAGCAGGTTCCGCCGCTGCTGGTGGACCTCAGGGGCTGAGGGCGGGCGGCGGGGGAAGTCGCCTTCGAGGTGGATTCGGCAGTGCGGGTTGTCCGGGGCGTCCATAATGAAGGGGAGAGACCCTCACCAGTCCCACGTCCCTCTCCTCGCCCGGCCGCAACGGCGCGGTCAGGTCGATCCTTCGAAGGTGCCATGCCCCCCACACTCGCCTCCGTCGTCCGCAACACGTCGCTCCATCTGACGGTCCTCGCCGGTGCGGATCACCTGGAGCGGCCGGTCCGCTGGGTGCACACCAGTGAGCTGGACGACCCGACGCCGTTCCTGGAGGGTGGTGAGCTGCTGCTCACCACCGGTATCAAGCTGGGCCGTACGGCGGCGCAGTTGCAGGCGTACGTGCACCGGCTGGCCGACGCGGGGGTGGTCGGGCTGGGGCTCGGGGTGGGGTTGTCGCACACGGAGGTGCCGCAGCCGCTGGTGGACGCGGCGGCGCAGCGCGGGCTGCCGTTGCTGCGGGTGCCGGAGCCGACGCCGTTCATCGCGATCAGCAAGGTGGTGTCGGCGGCGCTGGCCGCGGAGCAGTACGAGGCGGTGACGACCAGCTTCGAGGCGCAGGAGGAGCTGACCCGGGCGGCGCTGGGCAAGGACGGCACGACGGCGGTGGTGCGCCGGCTGGCGGCCCGGCTGGGTGGCTGGGCGGCGCTGTACGACGGGTCGGGTGCGCTGTCGGTGGTGGCGCCGGACTGGGCGGCGCGCCGGGCGGGGCGGCTGGCGGCGGAGGTGGACCGGCTGCGTCGGCGTCCGGCGCCGTCGAGTGCGGCGTTGCAGGGGCGCGCGCCGGGGATAGACACGGCGGACGAGGACTACGTGGTGGTCCAGTCGCTGGGGGCGGACCGGCGGGCCCGGGGTTTCCTGGCGGTCGGGACCGAGGACCGGATCACGCCGACCGAGCGGTACGTGCTGAACGCGGCGGTGGCGCTGCTGACCCTCACCCTGGAGCGTTCGCGGGAGCTGCGGCAGGCCGAGGAGCGGATGGGCGCGGCGCTGCTGCGGATGGTGCTGGCCGGTGAGGTGGCGACGGCCCGCCAGGTGGCGGTGGGGCTGTTCGGGGGGCTGCCGGAGGGGACGATACGGGTGCTGGTGGCCGGGGCCGGTCCGGCCAACGCGGATGCCGCGGAGGCGCTCGGGGAGCTGGGCGACCGGGCCGAGCAGGCGGGCGCCCGGGTGGGCGAGAAGCTGCTGGTGGCGCGGGAGGACGGTGCGCACGGGCCGCGGCTGATGGTGCTGGCGCTGGACAACGGCGCGGTGCACCGGGCCTGTCTGGGCGCGGTGGAGGAGCACGAGGGCCTGTCGCTGGGCGTCTCGGCGCCGGCCGCGCTGGAGGAGGCGGGGACGGCGAACGCGCAGGCGGAGCGGGCGCTGGCGGTGGCGCTGCGCGGTGGCCGCCGGTCGGTGGACCACGAGGAGGTCGGCGCGGGGTCGCTGCTGCCGCTGCTCGGCGAGGACGCGGTGACGGCCTTCGCGGAGGGGCTGCTGCGGCCGTTGCGGGAGCACGACCGGACGGCCCGCGGGGATCTGGTGGCCTCGTTGCGGGCGTGGCTGTCGCGGCACGGCCAGTGGGACGCGGCGGCGGCGGACCTGGGTGTGCACCGGCACACGCTGCGCTACCGGATGCGCCGGGTCGAGGAGCTGTTGGGCCGGTCGCTGGACGACACGGACGTGCGGATGGAGCTGTGGCTGGCGCTGCGCTCCGGCGAGGAGTGAGGCGCCGGCGGGGCGTGGGGTTCCGGCGGCCCGCGGGGCGCCGGTAGGACGCGGTGGAGTAGCCCCGGGGGCGAACGCTCCTAGTCGGCCAATCCGGTAGGCGCGCCGCCGCGCCTACCCTCAAAACCGGGTCCCACGTCCGTGGGCCGTAGGACAGACGAGGAGAGGGCCGGTACCACGGTGACCACCACGTACGATTTCTGGCTCGCCGGCCGCCGGGCGAGCGGTGACGCCGACTTCGAGGTGCACAACAGCTGGGACGGCCGTCTGGTCGGCAAGGTGAGCATCCCGACCGAGGCGCAGGTCGAGGAGGCGCTGGACGCCGCCGTGGCCGCGCTGCCGGTGTTCGCCGCCACCCCGGCGCACCAGCGTGCCGCCGCCCTGGACCACGTGGCCAAGCGGCTGACCGAGCGCACCGAGGAGCTCGCCCAGCTGGTCAGTGCCGAGAACGGCAAGCCGATCAAGTGGGCCCGCGGTGAGATCGGCCGCGCGGTGTCGGTCTTCCGCTGGGCCGCCGAGGAGGCGCGCCGCACCAACGGCGAGACCATGCGGCTGGACACCGACCCGGGCGGCGTGGGCCGTTTCGCGGTGGTGCGCCGTTTCCCGCGCGGTGTGGTGCTGGGGATCGCCCCGTTCAACTTCCCGCTGAACCTGGTCGCCCACAAGGTCGCCCCGGCGATCGCGGTCGGCGCCCCGATCATCCTGAAGCCGGCTCCGTCGACCCCGCTGTCGGCGATGGTGCTGGGCGAGATCCTGGCCGAGACCGACCTGCCGGTCGGCTCCTGGTCGATCCTGACCGTGCCGAACGACCGGATGCCGGCCCTGGTGCAGGACGAGCGCCTGCCGGTGATCTCGTTCACCGGTTCGGACAAGGTCGGCTACCAGATCATGGACTCGGTGCCGCGCAAGCACTGCACCCTGGAGCTCGGCGGCAACGCCGCGGCCGTGGTGCTCGCCGACTGGTCCTCGGAGGCCGACCTGGACTGGGCGGCCACCCGGATCGCGATGTTCGCGAACTACCAGGGCGGCCAGTCCTGCATCTCGGTGCAGCGGGTGATCGCCGACGCCTCGGTGTACGACGCGCTGGCGGAGAAGGTCGTCGCCAAGGTCAGGGCGCAGGTCACCGGTGACCCGGCCGACGACGCGACCGACGTCGGCCCGCTGATCGACGAGAACGCCGCGAAGCGCGTCGAGTCCTGGGTCGAGGACGCGGTCGCCAAGGGCGCCAAGGTGCTCACCGGCGGTACCCGTGAGGGTGCGACCTACGCCCCGACCGTGCTGGCCGACCTGCCCGGTGACGCGATCCTGGCCAAGGCCGAGGTGTTCGGCCCGGTGCTGTCGCTGCACAGGGTGGACGGCGTGGACGAGGCCTTCGCGGCCGTCAACGACTCGGCGTTCGGTCTCCAGGCGGGCGTGTTCACCCACGACCTGCAGACCGCCTTCCGCGCCCACCGGGAGCTGGAGGTCGGCGGTGTGATCATCGGCGACGCGCCGTCCTACCGTGCCGACCAGATGCCGTACGGCGGCGTCAAGGACTCCGGTGTCGGCCGTGAGGGCGTCAAGTACGCGATGGACGACTACACCGTCGAGAAGGTCATGGTCCTGACCGGTCTCGACCTCTGAGACCTCAGATACCTCTGAGATCGCCGGGGCCGCTGAGGCCTCTGACCGACGCGGTGTCGTCGTAGGCGGGAGGGCCCGGTTCGCCGAACCGGGCCCTCTTCGCGTTCGCGCCCCGGCGCGGGCTCAGCCGTCGTGTCCGGCGGCCGCCGCGACCGCCTCCTCGACGGTGGCGTTCCCGGCGACCAGCTCCAGGGTCAGCCCGGCGGTGCCCGGTTCGCGCAGCAGGGCGGCCAGGACGGCGGCGACGTCGGCCCGGTCCACCGCGCCGCGGTCGACGGAGGGGGCGAGCCGGACCAGGCCGGTGCCGGGGCCGTCGGTGAGCCGTCCGGGGCGCAGCACCGTCCAGTCCAGCGCGGTGCGGGCCCGGACGGCGTCGTCGGCGGCGCCCTTGGCCCGCAGGTAGGTCTCGAAGACCTCGTCGGCGGGGAAGCGGGCCTCGGCGTCGGCGGCCATCGCCGAGACCATCAGGTACCGGCGGACCCCGGCGAGTTCGGCGGCGTCGGCGAGCAGCACGGCGGCGTCCCGGTCGACGGTGTTCTTGCGGGCGGCGCCGCTGCCCGGTCCGGCGCCGGCGGCGAAGACCACCGCGTCGGCGCCGGTGAGCAGTGCGGCGAGCCGGGTGGCGGTGGCGGCCTCCAGGTCGAGCAGCAGCGGCTCGGCGCCGGCGTCGACGAGGTCCTGGGCCTGTTCGGGGCGGCGGATGATCCCGGCGGGGCGTTCGCCGCGGGCGGCGAGCAGCCGTTCCAGGTGGAGCGCGATCTGTCCGTGGCCCCCGGCGATGACGGTACGCATGGTCCGACGGTAGTCCGAAGGGTCGGAAGTCGTCCTGGGGAGTGCCGCGAACAGGACACAATGGGCGCATGACTTCGCTCGCCCACCCGCAGCTGCGTTTCACGCCCACCGTGGCGGACCCCTCCGGCCCCCGGGAGCTGGTGATCCTGGGTTCCACCGGGTCGATCGGCACCCAGGCCATCGACGTGGTGCTCCGCAACCCGGACCGTTTCCGGGTGGTCGCCCTGTCGGCGGCGGGCGGTCGGGTGGAGCTGCTCGCCGAGCAGGCGGTGCGGCTGGGCGTGCACACCGTGGCGGTGGCCGATCCGGCGGCCGTCCCGGCGCTGCGCGAGGCGCTGGCCGCGAAGGCGGCGGGCGGTGCGCTGCCGACCGTGCTGGCGGGCCCGGACGCGGCGACCGAGCTGGCCGCCCTGGAGTGCCACTCGGTGCTGAACGGCATCACGGGGTCGATCGGCCTGCGGCCGACGCTGGCGGCGCTGAAGGCGGGCCGGGTGCTGGTGCTGGCCAACAAGGAGTCGCTGATCGTCGGCGGTCCGCTGGTGAAGGCGGTGGCGAAGCCGGGCCAGATCGTGCCGGTGGACTCCGAGCACGCGGCGCTGTTCCAGGCGCTGGCCGGCGGTACCCGGGCCGAGGTGCGCAAGCTGGTGGTCACGGCGAGCGGTGGCCCGTTCCGCAACCGCACCCGTGAGCAGCTGGCCGGGGTGACCCCGCAGGACGCGCTGGCGCACCCGACCTGGGCGATGGGCCCGGTCGTCACGATCAACTCGGCCACCCTGGTGAACAAGGGCCTGGAGGTGATCGAGGCGCACCTGCTGTACGACGTGCCGTTCGACCGGATCGAGGTCGTGGTCCACCCGCAGTCGGTGGTGCATTCGATGGTGGAGTTCACTGACGGTTCGACCCTGGCGCAGGCCAGCCCGCCGGACATGCGGATGCCGATCGCGCTGGGCCTGGGCTGGCCGGACCGGGTGCCGGACGCGGCCCCCGCCTGCGACTGGACCAGGGCCGCCACCTGGGAGTTCTTCCCGCTGGACGACGAGGCCTTCCCGGCGGTCGAGCTGGCCCGTGAGGTGGGCACCCTGGGCGGTACCAATCCGGCGGTGTTCAACGCGGCCAACGAGGAGTGTGTGGAGGCGTTCCTGAAGGGCCGCCTCGCTTTCACCGGAATCGTGGACACTGTTGCCAAGGTCGTGGCCGAGCACGGTCAGCGGGACGGCGCTCCGGCGGCGGGAACTTCCCTGACGGTCGAGGACGTCCTGCACGCGGAGGACTGGGCGCGCGCCCGGGCCCGCGAGCTGGCGGCCGGCTGACGGTCGACCGACGACCCCGATTGCGGTAGGACGAGACGATGAGCGGAGCGGCATGACGGAGGACCAGCGGTGGCAACGGTTTTGACGGTGGTCGGCATCCTGGTCTTCGTCATCGGGCTGCTCGTCTCGATCGCCTGGCACGAACTCGGCCACCTCTCCACGGCCAAGCTGTTCGGCATCCGGGTGCCCCAGTACATGGTCGGCTTCGGCCCGACCCTCTGGTCGCGCCGGAAGGGCGAGACCGAGTACGGCATCAAGGCGATCCCGTTCGGCGGGTACATCCGGATGATCGGGATGTTCCCGCCGGGCGAGGACGGCCGGATCACCAAGCGCAGCAGTTCGCCCTGGCGCACCATGATCGAGGACGCCCGCGAGGCCTCCTACGAGGAGCTCCAGGAGGGTGACGAGAGCCGGCTCTTCTACACCCGCAAGCCGTGGAAGCGCATGATCGTGATGTTCGCCGGGCCGTTCATGAACCTGGTCCTGGCGTTCGGGCTCTTCCTGACCGTCATGATGGGCTTCGGCGTCTCGATGACGGTGCCGACCATCGGCTCGGTCGCCCAGTGCGTGGTCAAGGCCGGCCAGCCCACCGACACCTGCCCCGCCGACGCGCCCAAGACCCCGGCCAACGAGGTGGGGCTGCGCCAGGGCGACAAGGTGCTCTCCTTCGACGGCGACCGGATCCGCGACTACGACCAGCTCCAGGCGGACATCCGGAAGTCGGCCGGCAAGCAGGTGGCGATCGTCGTGGAGCGCGGTGGCGAGCGGCTCACCTTCACGCCTACCATCGCCGTCAACGACGTGCAGAAGTACGACGGCAAGGGCGTGCCGCTGAAGGGCCAGACCGTGCAGGCCGGGTTCCTCGGGTTCACCCCGAAGAGCGAAACCGTCCAGCTCGGCTTCGGGCAGTCGGTGGACCGGATGTACGACATGGCCGAGAACGGGGTGAAGTCGCTGGCCGCCCTGCCGGGCAAGATCCCCGGGCTGTGGAACGCCGTCGTCGGCGACGCCCCGCGCGACCCGGACTCCCCGGTCGGCATGGTCGGCGCGGCCCGGGTCAGCGGCGAGGTCTTCTCGCTCGACCTGCCCGCCACCCAGCGGATCGCGTTCTTCGTGAACCTGCTGGCCGGCATCAACCTGTCGCTCTTCCTCTTCAACATGCTGCCGCTGCTCCCGCTGGACGGCGGGCACATCGCCGGCGCGGCCTGGGAGGCGGTCCGGCGCCGCTTCGCACAGCTGTTCAGGCGGCCCGACCCGGGCCCGTTCGACGTCGCCAGGCTGATGCCGGTGGCGTACGTGGTGGCCAGCATCTTCATCGGCTTCACGCTCCTGGTGATGGTCGCCGACCTGGTGAACCCGGTGAAGATCAGTTAGGGCGTTCGGGTACCACGGGTGTGCTGGGCGCCGTTGCGGTGCCGTACCGTGGAGGCCGGGTGCGCGATCGTCAGCGCGCCCGGCCTCGGCCGTGTCACGGCCGGGCGGTCGACCACACCTCAACCCCGGGGAACCCTGCGCACATGACCGCGATCTCGCTCGGTATTCCGTCCCTGCCGCTCAAGCCGCTGGCCAAGCGCCGCTACTCCCGGCAGATCATGGTCGGCAACGTGCCGGTCGGCGGCGACGCCCCGGTCTCGGTGCAGTCGATGACCACCACGGTCACCTCCGACATCAACGCCACGCTGCAGCAGATCGCCCAGCTCACCGCGTCCGGCTGCCAGATCGTCCGGGTCGCCGTGCCCACGCAGGACGACGCCGACGCGCTGCCGATCATCGCCAAGAAGTCGCAGATCCCGGTCATCGCGGACATCCACTTCCAGCCCAAGTACGTCTTCGCCGCGATCGACGCCGGCTGCGCCGCGGTGCGCGTGAACCCGGGCAACATCAAGCAGTTCGACGACAAGGTCGGCGAGATCGCCAAGGCCGCCAAGGACGCGGGCGTGCCGATCCGGATCGGCGTCAACGCCGGCTCGCTGGACAAGCGCCTGCTGGAGAAGTACGGCCGGGCCACCCCGGAGGCGCTGGTCGAGTCGGCGCTGTGGGAGTGCTCGCTGTTCGAGGAGCACGACTTCCGCGACATCAAGATCTCGGTCAAGCACAACGACCCGGTCGTGATGATCAACGCCTACCGCCAGCTCGCCGCCGCGTGCGACTACCCGCTGCACCTCGGCGTGACCGAGGCCGGGCCGGCCTTCCAGGGCACCATCAAGTCGGCGGTCGCCTTCGGCGCGCTGCTGGCCGAGGGCATCGGCGACACCATCCGGGTCTCGCTCTCCGCCCCGCCGGCCGAGGAGATCAAGGTCGGCAACCAGATCCTGGAGTCGCTCGGGCTGCGCGAGCGCGGCCTGGAGATCGTCTCCTGCCCCTCCTGCGGGCGCGCCCAGGTGGACGTCTACAAGCTCGCGGAGGAGGTCACCGCCGGGCTGGAGGGCATGGAGGTGCCGCTGCGGGTGGCCGTCATGGGCTGCGTCGTGAACGGCCCGGGCGAGGCCCGGGAGGCCGACCTCGGGGTCGCCTCCGGCAACGGCAAGGGCCAGATCTTCGTCAAGGGCGAGGTCATCAAGACCGTTCCGGAGTCGAAGATCGTCGAGACCCTGATCGAGGAGGCGCTCAAGCTCGCCGAGCAGATGCAGGCGGCGGGTGTCGAGGCGGGGGCGCCGACCGTGGTCGCCGGGGAGTGAAGGGTCGCGGGGGGGGGGAGCGGCCCCCGCGCAGCGTGTTTCCGACAGCCGTAGGTTGTCCTGACCGTGCGGGAGCGTCCGCGCGGTGTTTTCCGGAAGCGGGGCCGTCCGTTCGCGGACGGCCCCGCGGCCGTAGCCGGGTGGGGCCACGGAGTAGGGTGCGGCCAGAGTCGTCTCAGTGAGGTGCTGTCCCGATGCTCGATCGCGGTGTGATGCTCCCGAGCTCCTTCCAGGCCGCCCGGGCCCTGGCCACCACCCGCGTGCTGGAGCCGCCGGACCTGCCGGAGGCCCTGGAGATCCTCCACCGCGACCCGGTGGCCAACGCCTTCGTCGCGACCAGGGTCGAGGCCGTCGGGCTGGACCCGTGGCGGCTCGGCGGGGAGATGTGGGGCTGGTACGACGGGGACGGCGTGCTGGGCGCGCTCTGCTACGCCGGGGCGAACCTGGTCCTGGTCGACGCCGGGCCGGAAGCGGTCGCGGCGTTCGCGGAACGGGCCCGCCGCCAGGGGCGGCGCTGCTCCTCGATCGTCGGGCCGGCGGCGGCCACGGCGGCCTTCTGGGCACTGCTGGAGCGCAGTTGGGGCCCGCCCCGGGACGTACGGGCGCACCAGCCGCTGATGGCGACCTCGGTGCCGTCGGCGGAGATCGCGCCGGACCCGCTGGTGCGGAGGGTGCGGCGCAACGAGGTCGAGACCCTGATGCCGGCCTGCGTGGCGATGTTCACCGAGGAGGTGGGAGTGTCGCCGCTCGCCGGGGACGGAGGGCTCCTCTACCAGGCCCGGGTGGCCGAACTCGTGTCCACCGGACGGTCGTTCGCGCGGTTCGGCGAGGACGGGCAGGTCGTCTTCAAGGCGGAGATCGGGGCGGTGACGGAGGGGGCCTGCCAGATCCAGGGGGTCTGGGTCGCTCCGGAGCACCGGGGGCGGGGGCTCTCCGAGACGGGGATGGCGGCGGTCCTGGAGGTCGCGTTGCGGGAGGTGGCGCCGGTGGTGTCGCTGTACGTCAACGACTTCAACCTGCGGGCCCGGGCCGCGTACCGGCGGGTGGGGTTCCAGGAGGTCGGGGCGTTCATGAGCGTGCTGTTCTGAGCGGCCCGTTCGGGCCGCGCGGGGCGCTGTTGGGATCTTCGGCCGCGCCGCGGGGCCGCTGGTAGTAACGTCCGGAGCATGGATCAGCTGACCGGGGTGACGATCGGGGCCATCGACCTCGCGGACTGGGCGCCGCAGGCGCTGGAGGTCCAGGCGGTGGCGTTCGGGCTGACGCCCGAGGAGGTCGCGGTACGGCTGCACATCGTGGGGCGGCACGCCCAGCAGCCGGGGGTGATCGCGCTCGGGGCGATGAGCGGGGGGCGGCTGGTCGGGTTCGGGTACGGGATGCCCAACCAGCGGGAGCACTGGTGGAGCACGGTGATCGAGCCCTACCTGGCCGCCCGCGGGTACGGGGACTGGCTGGACGGGGTCTTCGCCGTCACCGAACTGCACGTGCTGCCGGAGTTCCAGGGGCAGGGGGTCGGCTCGCGGATCATCCGGACGCTGTGCGAGGGGTCGGGGCTGGAGCGGAGCATCCTCTCGGCGATCGACGCGGAGACGCCGGCGCGGCGGCTCTACCGGGCGCTGGGGTACCGGGACCTGGCGCGGGCGGTGCGGTTCCCGGCGACGGACCGGCTGTACGCGGTGATGGGGGCGCCGTTGCCCCTGCGGGGGGCCGGGGGGTAACTGCCTTCGGGGCGGGGAGAGTTGGCGGGGCCGGCGGGGCCGGCGGGTCAGAGGGTGTCGGCGAACTCGAGGTAGAGCTCGGCGTCCTCGCGGCGGTCGGCGGTGAGGGCGCGGAGCGCGAGGTCGACGGCGCGGAAGAGGGTCCAGCCGCGGAGGCGGTCCTGGTCGACCTCGAGGGCTTCGGAGAGCCGGCCCAGGCGGCGGCGGACGGCGGCGGGGGCGCCGGGGGAACCGAACAGGGTGTCGGCGCGGTCCAGCGCCAGCCGGGCCAGGTCGTAGGCGCGTTCGCCGGCCAGCGGGCGCGGGTCGACGGCCAGCCAGGGGGCGCGGTCGGCGGCCAGGACGTTGCCGTGGTGGAAGTCGCCGTGCAGGAGGAAGGACTCGTCGGCGGAGCCGGCCAGGTCCCGGGCGGTGTCCAGCGCCTCGGCGATCAGCGGCTGCGCCTCGGCGGCGACGGGGTGGGGGAGTTCCGCGAGACGGGCGGCGGCGTCGACCCGCTGGGAGAGCGCGGGGAACGGGTGGCCCTCGGGGAGCTCCGTCCAGAGGCGGTGCAGCAGGCTGGTGGCCTCCAGCATGGCCTTGGGCTCGGCGAGTGAGCGCAGCGGGATCCCGCCGTGGAGGCGTTCGAGCAGCAGGACGCCCTCGGCGGGGGCGGAGTCGAGCAGGAGGACGGCTCCGCGGCCGGCCCAGTGGGCCAGGGCGGTGTGCTCGTGGACGGTCTCGGGGGCGGGGAAGCCGACCTTGAGGACGGCGGGGGAGAGGTCGTCGCGGTGGACGTACGCGACGAGGCTGAGGCTGCCGCCGGGGTCGAGGACCCGTTCCAGGGTGAGGTTCCAGGCGGCCAGGTGGGCGGCGGTCCTGGCGGGGAGGGTGGCGAGCCAGGGGTGGGCGGCTTCGCCTTGGGTGGCGGTGACGCTGTGCGTCAGCCAGGTGGGGACGGTGATGGTGGGTTCGGCTCCCGACATGGGTCCATTGTGGGGGTTTGGGGTGGGGTTCGGGCTCTCGGGAGGGTGGGGG